>JABMQX010000183.1 GCA_013203085.1 bacterium
GCCAGCCGCGATATTGTCGGTACCTCCCGGCACCATGGAGTAATCGCCGGTGGCTCGGTTCATCCACCCCCCACCCACAGTGGAGGCGAGCCCACTGGCCCTGTTGTGGCCGCCCCCGCCAACTGCTCCATAGGACTTGTCCGCCGTTGTCCCGGTGCCATCACCCGCATGGAATGGAGGCGGAAAACGACGTGCTCTCGTTCGGAGCCGCGCATGGCCAAGCAGCCAGCTGGACATGAACAACATTTGCCCAATTCAAATCACGCCAATGGTTACTCTAACCGGATAAAGAAGAGATCCGTATCGTGATAATTCTTTGGCTCATACCTTTCTCTTCCGATCTGTTGGAGCTGTTCAGACGTCCATCCGGACGTCTCCAACAGCACTTCCATTTGCGCTGGGTTCCACATCTCATACACTTGCTCGATTCTGATCCACTCACCTGTGCCGAAGACTTCGTCGGCGGATTTCCCCATGGCATATAGCGCTTCTTGCCTCAAACCGAGGTGAAGAGGGTCATGCAGAGCATAGAGCATCTGTTCATATACATTGTCAACGCCGTGTCCCTTAAACTGCCAATAGACAGTCGCTAGCTCTTCATCAGTCATCTCCAGATATTGTTTCACATGATCTATGAGGTACGGGTGCAAAACGTTAAAGGACACACCGCCCCTGAGGCACTTGCTGGATTGTTGGAGTCCCTGTCTATCCAGCCAGTTGACTGGATCGTTTCCAGTGTAGACATAGAGGTTGGACGCACGTCCAATGAAAAGAATCGGATCTTTGGAGGTCCAACGGCCGGCAGCGGGCTGGTAGTCGCGGGCGCCGAAGCGGATCAGCCTGTGATCGGGATCAGCCATGCCTCCAGCAAAACCGAAGCAGATGTCGAAAGCTGGGTTCGTATCGTTGAAGACGTTGCCGAAGGCGTCGTAGTCCACCTGTTTGACAACGGAGCCCGTATCGTCCACAACCAACCGTGGGCTGCCCAGATGATCGCTCACAATGTGGTACGTGGAACCCTCTCGCATCATGGTCACAGGTACTCCGGGCCCGACGTAGATGAATGTGGATCGCAAACTGCTGGTGCCATCATATTCGGCGAGCGGCAGGGGCCCTTGTCCATAAAGCCAGGCATGGGTTCTCGCGCCCTCCACAGAACGTGCGATACGGCGGCCCCGGACATCACATTGGTAGCTGATTTGCCGTCCGTCCGCCAGGTCCACACTGGTGAGAGTGCCATCCGTGTTGTAATTGTAGGTTGTAACCGAGGTTCCTTCGGTCACCTGGTTGAGCTGGCCGTCGGCGTCATAGCTGTAAGAATTCTCTCCCGCTGTAAGCAGCTTGTTGTCTGCATCGTAACTGTAATCGTCGCTGGCCAGGTTCCGGCCGGTCAGAGTGTTGTTGATTCCGATACGGTTGCCGACGCTGTCATAGGTGTAGGACTCGACCTCGATCCCGTCCCGCTTGACGGTGATCAACTGTCCGATGGAATCGTATTCGTAACCCCAGGTATGGGTCTCACCCGCGATGATTTCCGCCCTCTGGCTTATCCTGCCCAGGGCATCGCAAGTGTAGCTGACATCGTAGCGGTCTGAACCGTGAGTCACGGTAGCCGAGCTGAGCTCTCCGTAGCTATTGTAGCTGTATACGACCTGGAAATCTCCGTCAGCGATGCCGGTCAGCAAGCCGTTGTCTTCATCACGAGTGAGGCTGATGTCTCCGACACCGGTGAGCAAACCATCGTTGTCATATGTTGCGCCAAGGGTGATCCCGGCATACTCCATCTGCGAAACACGGAAGTCGTTACTGTAAGTGTAGCCGATGCTCCCCGTGATCAGATTACTCCAGGTGGCGCTCTTCAAGAGGCTGCCATCGTAGCTGTAATCCACTTGTTGACCATCCCTGGAGATCGCCTGTGTCAGCGAGCCGGAGTCAGGGTCGTATCCGAACGTGTGATTGCCTTCCGGGGTCCGGCTCTCCGCAAGCTGGCCTTTCATGTTGTGTACCCACTCAACGGCGTTCCCAGAAGGATACTGACGGCGCGTAAGCTTCTTGTCCTTGTTATAGGTGAACGTCTCTTGGCCCCCTAACGGGCTTCGATAAGTCTCAAGAAGGTTCACCGGAGTATAAGTGAACTCGTGCTGCGTTGTTCCGTCCGGTTCGGTCAGCTCAAGGAGATTCCCCATCTCATCACGCTTATAGCCCCAGGCGGTGTTCTCTGGCAAGGTAAGGCCGGTCACCCACCCGTGGGCATCTCGCTCGTAAATGGTCTCTTCCTCCAGAGGATTGGTCACGCTCTTCAGATACCCCGTGGTGGCGTCATAGACAAAGCCGCTCTGACGCGTGCCGTCGGTCATGCGCTCAACGCGGCCGTGATCATCGTATACAAACCTGAGAGATTCCAGGTTGCCCAATTGGACGTCCAGCACTCGGCCCTGCTCGTCCAGCATTGTAGTGGTCTGGCGACCTTCAGGGCTGGTTCCCGCCCAGGTCCTCGTCAGGGCATCATATGCACTGGAATGGGTCCTGCCATTGATCTCCACGGTCTCGTTCAGGGTTTCGACGCTCAGGGGATCGCCCGGATCGGCGAGCGCCGCCTCGCGCTCTCTCGTGAGTTGGAATGTGAGGCCGCCTGGTGTGACAGAAACGGTGCCCTCCGTCACAGGCGCTTGCATCCCGAAGCGCGGGTCCGGTCCTTCGACTTCTGCCGTGGCCATGCCGTCGGAGTAAGTGACCACCGTGCTACCATCCGTGCCGAACAGCACTTCGCTTTGGGTGCAGCAGGCAGAAGTGTTCACTCGGCGGCTTTCGCCGGTGGGAAGGAGTTCCACCTTGTAGCTGGAAACATTATCCTCAGCCGTTCTAAGAGCGACTGTGTAGCTATTATCGTCTTCTGTTCTCTCCAGCTCCACGAAACCACCAGCCGGGTCATCGTCCCTGATCAGCCTTCCCCTATCGTCATATGTGAAGGTGGTTGTATGGTTTCTGGGGTTGGTGAGAGTCTTAAGGAGTCCTTCGTTCACATAGGTGAGACGGAACGTGCTACCTGCGGGATCCGTGATGGCCTCAACGTAACCATCGCCGTTAAGACTGAGCTCGGTCCGCTGGCCAAAAGGAGCAATGATAGCGGTCGGCTTGCCCTCCGCATCTCGTTCAATGGAGGTCAGGTTGGCATCTCCATCCTCCACCGAATCCAACAGACCATTGTGGTCGTAAGTCAGCTCGTAGATTATCGCACCCGTCAGGGAATTAATGGTCCGCCGATGAAGGCCAGTGGAATCGAAGAGGTATAGCTTCATGCCGTCGCCGGAAGGAACAAGTATATCGGCGTAAGTAAAACCCGGCAGTGGCGGCGACAGGCTACGAATCCGCTCGTTGCCAGAATCCACGAAATAGAGCGTGCCATCTGGGGCCAACGCAATGCCCCCGGGGCCGTTGAGAGTCGCGCTCGCCGCCGGTCCCCCATCACCGCTAAATCCGGACACGCCTGTGCCGGCGACGGTCCTGATGATTCCGTCCCCCCCGATCTGTCGAACACGAAGGTTTGTCTGATCGGTGATGTAGAAGTTTCCGTCTGGAGCCGCTACAATCCCGCCCGCTTTAAGCCGAGCCTCCGTTGCCGGTCCGCCGTCCCCGAGTTCCCTCGCCAATCTGTCCCCGGCAAACGTCGTGATGATCCCATTGGGACTCACGCGGCGGATCAGTGATTCGTCCGCGATGTAGAGGCTGCCGTCGAGCCCCAGGGCAAGGGCGCCCGGTCCATCCAGCCGCGCCTGGCGAGCCGGGATCCCGTCGTCGCGAGAATCACCTCCGCCTGCCACGGTGGTGATGATGCCGTCCGGACCTATGTGGCGTACCCGCTTATCAAAGTAGTCCGAGACGTACAGACTTCCGTCCGGGCCAAACAACACACCCGAAAACCCCTTGAAGCTCGCTTCGGAAGCCGGTCCCCCATCCCCGGTCCCCCCGTTGCCGAACATTCCGTTCCCCGCAAATGTCGTAATAATTCCGTCCAGATCAACGCGGCGAATACGGTAATTCTCCTTGTCGCCGATGTAGACGCAGCCGTCCGGGCCGATCGCCACCGGAGAGGGGCGGGCCAGTCTTGCTTGGGTCGCGGGTCCGCCGTCACCGCTGTACCCATGAAGCATGTTCCCTGCCACTGTGGTGATGATCCCATCCGGGCTCAGTTTGCGAACGCGGTTGAAGTAGTACTCACTGAAGTACAGAGTATCGTCAGGACCAAAAGCGATTATAGTGGGCACTATGTAAGCATCCTTGGCGGGCACACCTTCACCAGTATTCCCGGCCGGGCCACCTCCTGCAAACGTGTCGATGATCACATTGATGGATCCCGCGCTGCGCCGCACGCCGTCGCCCCGATGCAGGACTCTCGCACGAGGGTCGTAGCTGTGCTGCTTGCTCAGCGTCCAGCCCCCAAGGCCCTGGCCGCGAGCGTCCCAGAAGTTAGAGATGGTTCTTCGCTGCTCTTGCCAAAGAACCACCTCTTGCCGCGCGCGACTGCTAGTAATTGGCGTTCCCGAAAGTTGCCCGAAACTCTGGCCAAACTCCGCCGGCTCCTGGTAAACCGCGTCATAGGCGTGCCCGATGCGAACAGTAACAGGCTGTTGTCCTTGGGGTGCTCGCCCGTAAACGTCTCTCCCATCCCATGTGAAGGTATAGCTCTGGTTCGGCTCTGCCGGGAACGTTTCTAGGAAGCGCCTCCCGGCAACGTAGATCTCCAGTTCGATCCTCTTGACACTGGCGGGGATTTCGGTGCTACTGAGCGGAATGTCCAAAGTACGGACGGATTTCCTTCCCGGCACCCGGTCGCTTTGATAGTGAATGCTGTATGGTGTGCCCGTAATCAAAACGGACTCGCCCACCGTCTGGTTTTGTGCTTCGATGACCGACGAGCCGAACAGCTTGCATAGGCCCATCTTCTCGCAGAGCAGCTCGTTCAGAAAGTCCTGGGCTGGATTCTGCGTCTTGGGAGGTTCTGCATCTTCCGGTGGTCCGTAAGGCCAGTTGCAGTCCCAGGGAGTGAAATGATTGACCGAGAATCGCCAAAGACTCTGCCCCGCCATGTAGAGAGCGGCCAACTGTTCTCGCTCCGCATCAGTGATGCTCAGGTCAGCGAGTGCGGCTTCATCCGCAGGCTGTCCGCTACCATCAACATCGAGTTGCGCAAGACCACCTTCGACACCGAGGATCTCGATGACGCGCCCATTCGTCGAAGGAATCCACGCCGCTTTCTCGCTGTCATAAGATCCCACCGGAACAATCCCGCCGAC
Source organism: bacterium (assembly GCA_013203085.1). GTDB lineage: Bacteria > Auribacterota > JABMQX01 > JABMQX01 > JABMQX01 > JABMQX01. The sequence goes on from JABMQX010000183.1 coordinate 5,295, forward strand.
GGGAAAGTTCAGAAAGTTCTCGACATATGCAGGCAGCGGAGTAGCAAATCGCACGTTTATCGCTCCGGCCGCATCAGCTTCATCCACAGTGAATTCGACACAATAGGTGTACCCAACAGTCGGAGGAAGCAGCGCGGGCATGGCTTCAGGGCCGTTCTCGCCGACGCTGAACTCTGTCGCACGGACGCTCAGGGCTGTGATGGACTGACTACTGCCATCAGCGAATTCCAGTTCCGCTGCGGTCCCGGATGGAAAAAACAGAGTCGCTTGCCGGGTACCATCAACGTCCGAAACTTGTCCTCCTCTTGCCACTTGCGTGGAACCGGTCCCCAGGTTAACTGTGGTTACTTGAGTGTCCCGGGGAATCAACACCACGTCCGGCAGCCACGCGTAGTCTTGCCAGAGCACGTTCACCCGACGCTGGGCCTTCAGATACCCTTCCTTGGAATAATTCACGGTAAGATAGCCGCCTCCATTGACCGCCATGTCAAACATGCCATCATTGCGGGTCGACGTGTAACCGAATTCGGGGTGGCCCAAGATGGTCACAGCGACTCCGGAAAGAGGCTCACCGTCGCGGCCCATCGCCTTCCCCCGCAGTACGGCTGCTTGCTTCGGAACAATGACGCCGCCCGCGACTCCGGTCTGGACCGGGCTATCCCCGGTGTAGAGGAACTCCGTGGCGGAAAATAGGGCGGTGGCAACGGCGCCATCCACAGGGGGCGCGAGGATTACACTGACAACGCTTGAGACTTCGCTCTCACCCATGTTCCCAACCGCCGACACCACATAGTAGTAGGTGACCCCGTAGTCCAGCCCCGTGTGGCTGAACGGTGAGGTCACATCTTCTTCCCTGTTGGCATCGAGGGGGGAGAACTTCGCGTCTGTGGACCAATAGACATTGTAGGAAGAGGCCCCTGGCACCGCTTCCCAGGCAATCACCACCTTGCCGTCCTCAACGCTGGCTGCCACATCACCCGGAGGCGAGGGAGGATCGTGCAGAGCCTCCGTTTGAATCCTGTAGAAGCGTGTCCCACTTCCGGAAGCCCCGGCATCGGTCCAAGTCGTATCGGCAATGGGCCACTGATCGGTTGGCGCGCCGGGCGCCCAATTCCCTTCGGACAATGCGTCACGGTACTCGACCCTGTAGACAAAGTTCGTCCCCAGGTCATTCCAGGTTAGAGTAATGCCGTCTTCACTATGGACCTGGATATCAACTACCAAAAACGCCGTTGGATCATGTTCTTCCGCAAGGATCTGCCCCGCACAACGAGGCACCTTCCAGGATTGGATCACGACGAGCATCAGTAGGACGGATAAAATCAAGTTCACAGCACTCTTGGGATTTCTGAGAGACATCTTTGCGTCTCCTTTCTTCCTCGGGCGAGCCTGAAATGAAGGCAATCGTGCATCGGGCATGAATGGATAGTCCATAACCAAATACGTTAAGCATACTCAAGATACTTCCCCTCGAGCCTGGCTGTCAATGACTATCCCGGGCAGCCGAGAGCGAGACAACCAACGCCGCAGACCACACATCCTTTCGTGCCGTATCATAAGTGCACGCTATTCGTCTTGGAGCCGAGCTCTGGGGGATCACATTACGGGAAATGCCTGATGGGCAAGAACACAGAATCCGGTGACGCTAACTCCTTTTATGAAGACCGGCATGGGCTTTCGATGACCGGATCCGGGGGATGACCTATAAACAGTGGTATGTCGCGCACTTGCTTCACTATATCCTACTCTGAACGAAAGGAAAGAAACGCTCGTAAAGGTGCGCACTCTTTCTAAAAGGCCAGAAACGCCACTATCCGGCGCTTATCACCTAATTCTCGAATACAAGAATCAGCAACCGGGGTCAGCCTTGATGAATGATCAGTGATAAGCGTTCCCAATTGCAGGCCGATGTGGAACCTTATTCCTTCGATGGGAAAAGTTGAAACTCCCAGATCGCCGGACCTTCAGTAGCTTGTAGGATGTTCAACCGGATGAAGCGGGGGGCTACGGGTGGGAATTCCAGGGTGAGGCCGTCCCCGATATTACCGCCGCGCACAAACGTCTTCCAATCCTGCCCGTCCTTGCATTGAACACCCAAGGCACGCACGCGGTCGTATTCCTTACTGATGAAGGCCTGCTCGATAGTAATGGCTTTGCCAAGGTCTACTTCCAGCGATGCCGTGCGGACGCCGTAGTTGGTCGCCCAGCCAGTATCCGGATCGTGGTCGACTGCTTTACCCGGTCCATGTTCTTTCATCTTGCGGAACACATTTGAGGTCTTCGCCGCCTTCCCCGTCGCCGCGGAACCCGCGCCAAGCTTGCCGGGCTTGGCTTCGCGGGCTGGACCGTCCAGCTCCAGGACGACGATCGTGTCCAGCTCCTGCCTGTGGGACGGCGGCACGGAAATCTCGATGCGCTTGTCGGTCTGGTTTACCGTGGCAGTCCCTCCGGTCAACACCGAACTCGAGACGATTTTACTTTGAATGGGCGGCAGCATGACGGTTGGTTGCGGCCAATCGAGAATATGCACGTAAACCTTGTTGCCCCTGTAAGTGGTGGCCCCCCACGCGCCCGGCCGGAACGGTCCGCCACGGGTGGCATAGATGGCCTCTCCCCAGCGTTTGAGCCACGCTCCAATCTCCTTCAGGCGGGCGACCTGGCGCGGCTCGATCTCCCCGGTGGGCATCGGACCGACGTTGAGCAGCAGATTTCCATCACCGCCGACGCACAGCACCAGTATGTCTATACACTCTTTGAGGGACTTCATGCGGTCGTTAGGTTTCCAGGCCCATTGCCGGCAAAGCGTGATGCAGGATTCCCATGCGCGGTGGGGCTGGAAGCGGCCAACGCGTTGCTCCGGCGTGTCATGGTCGCCCGGCAACCCCGCCCGGTTGTTGATGATCACTTGTGGCTGAAGCTGGCGGATGATCTTGAACAGGTTTTGCGAGTCCCAGTCCTCCGCCTTCCCGCCCAGGCCGTCGAACCAAATGATGTCCACCCGCCCATAGTTGCTGCACAGCTCCACAAGCTGGCCGTGCAGATAGTCGATATAGCGAGCGTGATTCTCGGTCCTGTAGTCCGGGTGACACCAGTCGGGTGGAGAGTAGTAGAAGCCCAGCTTGATGGCGCTCTCGTGACAGGCCTTGGCCAGTTCCGCTACAACGTCTCGCTTGAACGGCGATCTGGTGATCTTGTAGCTCGTGTGTTTGGTGTCGAACATGCTGAAGCCGTCGTGGTGCTTTGTCGTAAAAACTAAGTATTTCATTCCCGCCGCCTTAGCAATGGCCACCCACTCCTTGGCGTTGAACTTGACCGGGTTGAATTGTTTGTAGAGGTTATCGTACACCTCGACAGGGATAGGGCCTTTGCCTTTTCTGCCGCGGCGCTCGCCGCCGCGAGACCAGCCGATCTCCGTCCCTTTCAGGCTCACTGGTCCCCAATGAATGAATAGGCCGAACTTCGCCTCACGCCACCACTCCAGGCGTCCCTCCTTCTGCTCCTCGGCTTCCACAGGCTGGTTTGGCGCCGTTTCTTCCACACCGGCTACTCCTTGCAGTGCAGACAGGATCATGAAAATGGAAAGCGCGAATCTACCGGCTGCATGATTTACTCGTATTTTCAGTTTCATTGGCTTTCCCTTTTTTTATCTTTTGAGTTCTATCGCTTTAACGATGTGTTGCTGATTTGCGATCTCCTTCTGATACAAGAGCTCGTAGTAATCACTGTTCTTCTACTGCTGCTTGCCCAGCCAATGGCACATAGCGCCTCTGCGTTCCATCTCCTGATAGTCATTAACGCAAGGGCGCAGAGGCGCGGAGTACTTGGGCCCGCAAAGCGTTCCTTTTGCCGCGAAAAGGTCAACAAGAACCCCAGCATCAGAGATCGCCTGAACGAGTTGTCCTCGCCGATCGTCTGATTACCGGCACTTAGAGAAACAACTTATGTGATACGCCTCAAATGCTTCAGCAAGGACCGCACTTTTGGAGCCCAAATCGAACCCACCTCATAAGAGATATCATACGTACGGTTCAAAATCGACCAGAAAGTCAAGCATACGGCGCCACACGTAGCTCGGCGTGTTCTGAGCCCTCAGATGAGCTGACGGCGTGTTCCATCGGATCACGTAAGCTTACGCCCGGCACACAAAAGGACCCTGCTGAAGATGTGGGACCCCGACATATCCACAACGGCGCGAGAACAAGAGACATCGACTCATCAAAAGTTCTCCAAGATGTCTCGGGCAGAAAGACACGTTACTCATCCCTTAGGCTCCGACAAAAATGTATTAATAATGAACCCTGCCTATCTTCAGCTGAAGCACGCGCTTGGTGTTGACCATCAACACAGCGGCGGCGATAGACAGCAACTTCGACTCGCTGCTGTCAGCCCGGCTTGTCAGCACAACCGGCGCCTTGGAACCAACCAGCAGGCCGATCAGCCGGCGTCCGCCGAAGTAAACCAGGGATTTCGCGAGGATGTTGCCGCACTCAATACTGGGCACAAGAAGAATGTCTGCCTGCCCGGCAACCGGACCTGCTATCTTCTTGTGCTGAGCGGCCAAAACAGAGATGGCATTATCAAGGGCAAAGGGGCCATCAATCACGCAACCAGGGACGTACTGGTTGCGGTCTGCCATCTTGGCCAAACACGCGGCGTCCACGGTGGCCGGCATCGCCGGGTTAACCAGTTCCACTGCCGCCAGCACGGCCACCCTGGGGTTTGCTATTCCGAAGATGTTCGCGAGGTGGACGGCGTTCAGCAGGATGGCAGCCTTCTGCTTCAGGTCCGGTGCGATGTTCATTGCGCCGTCAGTGACAAACATCAGCTTATTCTGCTCGCGGATTTCAGCGACAAACACGTGGCTCATAATGGAACCAGTCCGTAGGCCATGCTCCCTGTCTACCACGCCTCTGAGGAAATCATCTGTGTGGATGTAGCCCTTCATCAAAATATCCGCTTCCCCCGAGGCGACCATCTTGACGGCGGTGGCAACGCCCCGACACGGGTCACGCTCCTCCATGATAGGAATTCCGTCCAGCGGTGCGTTCACCGACTCAGCCGCTTTTCGGATTAATGACTTGTCGCCGATCAGAATGGCTTCTGCGATATTTCGCTTCCTTGCCCTCACGATGGCCTCGATAACAGTGGGGTCCTGTGCCAGGGCGACAGCGACTTTCCTAACAGGGTGTTTCTCGGTAAGACTCAAAAGCAAGTCTAAATTTCTCATGACACACTTACCCCCTCGCTTGTTCTCAACAGTCACCACCAACTTTGTATGGGCTTGTTAGGGTTCGTTCTTAGCCGTTAGTTCCCAGCTTGTTTCCTTGGGATTGCGAAAGGCCGTTAGTCTTCGTTGAAAGCCCAAGACGGGACGTCAGCGATGAAGAAAGCTTACGTTCCGCCGGGCCTTATCATCGGCTACTCCTGTTCATCCCCAGCCCCCTTTTAAGGCTATCGCACACTCCAGAGTGAGTCAAAAAAATTCTGGGTGGGCATTGCGTGGGAAAGAGACAATTAGAGGCGCGCACAGTCAATGATCTTTTCGAAACGCAATTATGCGGCATCTGAATTCGAAAAGTGGGAGGCAGCAGGTCCCAGCACGGCTGTACGGTGTAACTGTCTGCGGGGCGGCTGTTCCATGTAATCTCAGCCTCGCCGACAAGCACGTTGGCAACCGCCCCACCGCCTGTGCCCGCGCGATTTCGAATAAACTTGCAGTCCTGCAAAGGCATAATGCTCTTCCCGCTGTTAGCGACAGCCCCGCCCTCGGTGGTTCGATCCTGAACTTGGCTCCGGCCGTTGTCCATCCAGGTGAACTGCCGCTGGCCGGTTCAGACGCTTACATCGTCATTGCAGGCAAGCTGTTCCCAGACCCGGAATGCGTCGAGCCGCGAATGGTCAGTATAGGAACGAGCGCGATCTCGGCGCGGGTGCGCGGCACAACGGTCAGAAACGTGCCGCCTCATTCGTGATAAAAATGAAAGCCATGCTGGCGTCCCCGTCATGGCTACTGACTCGAGCCAGAATCCGCGGATTTGGCCACCCAGTACGAGCTGTCGGGATGGAAGTCTCGCCACGCGGCACGGTAGGCGACAATGCCGGCCAGCGGAGTGAGTGTCTTTCCCATCAACAGTCCACCGACCGATCTGCCCTTGGCGGGATCCCATACGCTGCCGGTTTCACGATCTCTGGTCAACCCACCGGATCGTTCAAACGTCAGAACCTGATCGTTCACCCTTCGCTCGTACATCCAAGCCGCCGTGGAGTCGGGGTCATAGACGATTAGAACCCCTGTGTTATGAAAGCGATCGTTCACGACGGGTTGCTGGAGCAACTGATCGAAACTCCAGGCACGAGCATGGTCTCCAGAGACATACCCGAACACAAACTGTTTGGGGTCCATGTAAAATTCTTTCCGGTAATTGCGGGAGGTTCGGCTCATAGAGAGTACCGACGTGTCCGGATGCTCTTCACGCCATGATTTCCAGTCCGTCATCTCACACCGAATTCGTTCGAGTATTGCTCCTTCCAGCGGACCACGCATTGCCTTACCCAGCATGTGGCTCCACAGGGATTTCGTTTCCATGTCCTGCATGACAAGATTGCGGCGCCACAGCATCCCCGACACGAGGAACATCAGTTTCTTGCCCTTCACTTCGGCGTGATACACGATTCCGTTGTGACACAGGTGACACCACGTGACCACAATGGCCGTTCCGCCAAGTTCATCGTTGATAATCTCGCGTTTCGGGCCGGTCAGCATATTGAGGGGATAGGCACGTGATTCACCATCGACCGTCACCCCGATGACGAGTTCTGATTCTTCCAGCACCTCGTCGGCCTTTTCGGCCGTCATCGTCTTGGGTTTCACAATGGCCGGAAACGCACGCGGAATTACCATCCGCGGGTTGAACTCCGGCTGATCCGCGAGCAGGAGTTTCGGGATGAACAGGCACATAAGTAGCAGAAGCGTTTTGGAAACCGACATGAGTAGGCTCCTTTCTCGGATTCAAGAGGATCTTCTCTCACCAGAACCAGCATCGAGTGAGAGCGACGCGTTTTGCGAAAAGTGCGGAATTGCCCGTGATGATGTTGTTCTCTATTGTTGCTTGTGTGCGACTGCCGTGGATTCCACCACCGTAGAACTCGGCGGTGTCATTCTGAATGGTGAAGCCGAAAAGCACAACGGCCACTTGTCCAACAAAAACGGGTACAGATCGAGGAAATCTCATGTGCTCTGTCTCCTTCCACGATATCTATTGGCGAAATCTCGGAAATGCGGAAGCTGCCTGCATCGAACAACAGGTTGAGATGGATCCGTTGTGTCCCAAGAGAAAACAGAGGAACGAAAACGGGCCCTCGACTCAGATAGAAGATAACACGCCATAAGCTGACCCTGCAATAAGTGATCCGGAATAGGACAGAGAAAGCGGTTCTTCTGTCGGCACACAGACTCCTGAGCAGGAGGGGGCAGGAAGCATGTCGAACACACTATCTTCTTCTAAAGCTTTGTTAAGGCCCAAATCGCGCGCTTTGGGAACTATACGGCGCGTCTCTCCCGGAAAGCTCGGAAACGGCAAAAACGAAGCCGCTGGAGCCCTTCGCGGGCACGATGAGCTTACGTGCCTGAGAGGATCCTCTGAAGTCGCTCGATATGTCGAGGAATATCCTCTTTCGGCTCTCGCGTACTTTCATAGTCCAATGCCACATACCCCCGATAACCGGCTTCTCCCAGAAGTCCAATGATTCGTGCAAAATCGGCTTTGGCTTTTCCTCCTCCTGGTGTGCGCACTTCCACCTTGATTTGCACGTTCACCGTATAATGTGCGACTTTGGCCATCTCCGCATAGGGATCCTCCATGCTGTAATTCCCGGTGTCCAGGCTCACGCCGAACCAATCGGATTTCACCCCGCGAACAATTCTCAGCAGACTTTCTGCGTCCGGGACAATTCCCCAGTGGTTTTCCATGGCAAGGAAGATGCCCTGCTTTCCCGAATAACGACAGGCTTCTTCCGTCGTTTCGATGCACCACTGGATTGCTTTGTTCTGAGGTACCCCTTGCGGCGCATCTCCGGCAAAAATGCGAAGACTGGGAATGCCCAGGATCGCCGCATAATCCACCCACTGTTTGACATGCTGGAGATTCTTCTCCCTTTCCGGTCC
>JABMQX010000184.1 GCA_013203085.1 bacterium
ACAAAAGAGAAATTGAGTGCAGAAAACAATAACGGCTGCCACACTTCTTTTCTCCCTCCCTTGAAATCCCCATTCTCAACGGCTATGCTGCCTGAATAGTTACTCGCTAAGAAGAAACCGGATGGAGACTCAGAGGCCGGGCTGAGGGTGACAAACGGCGGACGGGAGGCCGTCAGGATTCGATCTTGCTTGGCGCTCTTGGCGGCTTGGCGAGAGAAAGGGGAGAGAGGAGACTTCTCGCAAAGGCGCGGAGGGGAAGATCGGAAAGACCTCGTCGTTGCCGGCTGTCTCGGGGGCATCCTGCCCCCGCCGAGGGCGAGACGCCCTCAGGACTGCCGCCAAGACGGCGGCGTTACTGAGACCGAAGACCCAGCCGGACGATGGCCGGGGTACGCAGAGCGGCATTGGAAAACCGCAGATGTCGTCTCTGCACGCTCCTCGCTCTTTGCGGTGGACGGGTTTCCGGCGGAGACTGAGGGGCTGGAAAATTCCTACTGTTATCCTTGACAACCGGCTTGCAGTTGCTGACAATTGCCTGGCAGCGAGAGCAGACGGTTTGCGTGAGCGCTCAGGATCAGGGCGGGATAACCAGCCGCAAGAAAAAGGGAGATTCTATATGCCGAGACGCGACGATATCAGGAAAGTTATGATTATCGGTTCGGGGCCGATTGTTATCGGCCAGGCGTGCGAGTTCGACTATTCGGGCACACAGGCGTGCAAGGCCCTGCGTGGACTCGGCTACGAGATTCTGCTGGTCAATTCCAACCCGGCGACGATCATGACCGATCCCGGGATGGCTGACGTGACGTACATCGAGCCTCTGAACCTCGAGGCTGTGACGGAAATTATCAAGAGGGAGCGTCCCGACGCGCTCCTTCCGAACCTGGGAGGACAGTCAGGGCTAAATCTTTCCTCGGAACTCGCGGAGGCGGGGGTTCTCGATGAATACGGCGTGAAGGTGATCGGCGTGCAGGTGGATGCCATTAAGCGGGGCGAAGACCGGATCGCCTTCAAGGAAACGATGAACAGCCTCGGCATCGAGATGCCCCGGAGCGATCCAGCTTACACGGTGGAGGAGGCGGAGAGGATTGCTGCCGACCTCGGATACCCTGTGGTCATTCGGCCCGCGTACTGTTTGGGCGGAACGGGTGGCGGCGCGGTTTTCAATGTCGAAGAGTTGCGAACGGTAGCCGCTCGTGGTATCTCGGCAAGCCTCGTGGGACAGATCCTTGTCGAAGAATCCGTACTCGGCTGGGAAGAGCTGGAACTGGAGGTGGTGCGGGATTCCAAGAACCAGATGATCACGGTGTGCTTCATTGAGAATGTGGACCCCATGGGCGTGCATACGGGTGATTCTTACTGCACGGCTCCAATGTTGACGATTTCGCCTGAGCTGCAGCAGCGACTCCAGGCGTACTCGTATGCGATCGTCGAAGCGATAGAAGTAATCGGCGGAACGAATACTCAGTTCGCTCACGACCCCGAGACGGGCCGGGTCGTGGTGATCGAGATCAACCCGAGGACGTCGCGTTCGTCGGCCCTGGCCTCGAAGGCGACGGGGTTTCCGATCGCCCTTGTTTCCTCAAAGCTCGCAGCAGGAATCACCCTCGATGAAATTCCATATTGGCGGGAGGGGACCCTGGAGAAATATACGCCTTCCGGAGACTACGTGGTGGTCAAATTCGCAAGGTGGGCTTTCGAGAAATTCAGGGACGCCGAGGACAAACTCGGCACCCAGATGCGTGCCGTCGGCGAGGTCATGAGCATCGGTAAAACCTACAAGGAAGCATTTCAGAAGTCCATCCGGTCACTCGAAATCGGTCGGTACGGGTTGGGATTCGCGAAGGACTTCAATCGCCGCTCGCTGCAGGAACTCCTGGTGATGCTGGGCGAAGCGAGCAGCGAGCGGCAGTTTATCATGTATGAGGCGCTAAGAAAGGGAGCGACAGTGGAAGAGCTTTACGACCGGACGAAGATCAAGTCCTGGTTCATCCAGCAGATGAAGGAGTTGGTCGAGCTGGAGGAAAGGATTCTTTCCTATAAGGGCAAAGAACTGCCGGACGACGTGTTGGTTCAGGCAAAGAAGGACGGTTTTGCGGACAAGTACCTCGCCCAGCTCCTGGGAATTCCGGAGGAGGCGGTGCGGCAGCGGCGGACTTCGCTCGGCGTAGTGGAAGGATGGGAAGCCGTCCCGGTCAGCGGCGTGGAAAACGCAGCGTACTACTTCTCGACTTACAATGCGCCGGATTCCACGACGGTGTCCCGCAAGCGCAAGGTCATGATCCTCGGAGGGGGGCCAAACCGGATCGGCCAGGGAATTGAATTCGATTACTGCTGTGTGCACGCGGCGTTCGCCCTGCGTGACGAGGGGTTGGAGACGATCATGGTCAACTGCAATCCCGAGACGGTTTCCACCGATTACGATACATCCGACAAACTTTACTTCGAGCCGCTGACGGTCGAGGACGTGCTGAGCATCTACGAAAAGGAAAAGCCGGACGGGGTCATCGTTCAGTTTGGGGGGCAGACGCCGCTCAACATCGCTAAGAAGCTGGCGGAGGCCGGCGTTGAGATTCTCGGCACCTCCCCCGATACGATTGACCTTGCGGAGGACCGGGACAGGTTTCGGCAGATGATGGCAAAGCTCGGCATCCCCATGCCGGAATCGGGGATGGCCAGCACATTAGAGGAGGCGTTGAAGGTCGCCGAGCGAATCGGCTATCCGCTTATGGTTCGGCCCTCTTACGTTCTCGGCGGAAGAGGCATGGAAGTTGTTCACGACGAGGAAATGCTTGAGGAGTACGTGGCGGCGGCGGTGGACGTCACGCCCGAACGGCCGATTCTGATTGACAAATTCCTCGAGAATGCGCTCGAGGCGGAAGCTGACGCGCTCGCTGACGGCGCCGAGGTTTTCATACCGGCTGTGATGGAACACATCGAGCTTGCGGGCGTTCATTCCGGGGATTCGGCGTGTGTGATTCCGCCGACGAGTATTCCGCCTCGCCACATCGAGACGATTTGCGAGTACACGCGGAGGATTGCACAGGAACTCAACGTCGTGGGCTTGATGAACATGCAGTACGCCATTGCCGATGACGTAGTCTATGTTCTCGAGGCAAACCCACGCGCTTCCCGCACGGTGCCGATTGTGTCCAAGGTTTGCGGCATTTCCATGGCCCGCGTGGCGACGCAGCTCATGCTCGGAAAGAAACTGTCTGAGCTCGATCTCCGGCAACGGGACATTCCGCATTTCGGCGTGAAGGAAGCGGTTTTCCCGTTTCCGATGTTCCCAGAAGTTGACCCTGTGCTTGGCCCGGAAATGCGGTCCACGGGGGAGGTTCTCGGGCTTTCGGATTCCTTCGGCCTCGCGTTTTTTAAGGCGCAAGAGGCAGCGTCACAGCGGCTGCCGTCGGAGGGCACCGTGCTGATAACCGTCTCCGAGCGAGACCGCCCGGCAGTGCTCGATGTGGCCAAGCATTTCCACGAACTGGGCTTCCGGATCAGAGCGACGCGGGGCACACACCAGTTTCTCAAGGAAAACGGCGTTGAGTCCAAGTTTATTCTCAAGTTCCACGAAGGGCGCCCGAATATCGTTGACGCCATCGCCAACGGCGAAATCCAGTTGGTTGTCAACACCCCGGTCGGGAAATTGAGCCAGTACGACGATTCGTACATCCGGAAAGCGGCGATCAAGTACAAAATCCCGTACATCACGACGCTGACTGCCGCGGCGGCTGCCGCAAAAGGGATCGGCACGCGTTCCAAGGGCACGCCCGGCGTGAAATCCCTGCAGGAATATCATGCGGGCATCCGTGGATAACCCGAGGCGCTCGGGGCACGGTCAGACAGCCTCGATTGTGGAAGGCGGCTTCTTCGTGACGTTGTAAGTAACGCTGACGACGCCGGGGACCTCGGACGTGATACGCTCGGCGATTTTTTCGAGGAGTTCAAAGGGGAGCCGTGTGGGGGATGCCGTCACGGCGTCCTCGCTCTCCCAGCACCGAATTTCGACCTGAAGCCCAAAGTCCCGCTTTCCATTCCGCACTCCGGTAACCCTATCTTCGTGGAGGATTGCGAGGTACTGGAACGCACTGGTTTCCGACAACGCTTCCTCGACGATTTTCGTCGCCTTGCGAACGAGTTCGATGCGAGCCGGGGTGGCTTCGCCGATGACTCGCGTAGTGAGGGCGGGTCCGGGGAAGGGTGGACGGCTGCAAATCTCCTCGGGGAGTCCAAGTGCCCTCGCAACTACGCGGACGGCGGGCTTTCGTAGGCGGATCAGAGGTTCGAGAACCGTGTAGCCATAAGCCTTCTCGGTGTCGATCCCGAGTTGAGCCAGGATATTGTGTTGCCTCTTGACGCCTGCGACGGTCTCCTCCACATCCGTATAATTGGTTCCC
>JABMQX010000185.1 GCA_013203085.1 bacterium
ATGCTTTTGAGCGGAAACTTGTCAAGCATCCTTTCGAACTTCGCTGGGAGCGTCGCCGACGCTTTCAGCTTCTCCACCTCGGTCGAAGCGAAATAAACAATTGCCATAGGATTGTTCTTCCTTTCCTCTGAAGCTCCGGTATGCACGTTTCAAGTGAGGAACGTCCCTTCATCCTCCCCTGCCATATATTCTAATCTTAACTGTCCGGCGTGTGTTCCCTCAATTCATTTTTTTGCCTTGTCCCCGCCTACGCCCGGATTCAACCGCTACAGCCAATCGGCCACATCCTTGACGGCGCCTCTCCGCCCTCCAACGAAGTTCTCTTCGTCAGCATCACACGTGTCCGTTGTGCTTGCCCGGTCCCCTGAAAAAAGAAAGTGTTGCTTTTTCTGTCCCGGAGCATATCATTTCGCAATGAGAGACCGGCGAGTTCCGTCGGTTTTGGTGTAGGGAGCTGTCAGTGCCCGACTGAGTCTCCATTAGTGAGGGCGCTGCGGCGCCCTTGGTGAAAAACACTGGACTTCAAGCAAGGAGGTCGAAAATGTGTAGGAATCTCGGAATCGCTCTTTTCGTCATCGCTTTGGCCGTCCTCTTTCCGTCTGCCGCGGCGCAGCAGTCGGGCTCAGGCGCTTCCTCTCTCGCCATCGGGGCGAGAATTACTTATGCCAACGTGGAGGATGCGTTGGAGGATTCGATGGGGGGAGGAACCTCAGTGGACGATGAGTTCGGCTACGGAGCGATGGTCAAATTCCCGATCAGCCAAAGACTCTGGCTTCAGTTTGCAGCCGACGCGTTCACTTTCACGGGCGATCTCAGTGAGCTGGACTTCTCCATCTCCGCGGACCTGGAAACCATCCCCCTGACCGGAACGCTCCTTCTTGACCTCGTTTCACGAAACAACACCATCCGTCCCTACCTCGGCGCGGGAATCGGCTATTATCTCAATGACTTTGATGACATCACGGAGAGCGCCTTCGGTTTTATCATTGATCTGAAAGAATACGCCGATTTCGATGCGGATGACGGCTTCGGCTGGCACGTTTGCGCCGGACTGGATTGGTTCGTGACTGACCATCTCGCCATCAATCTTGAGGCGCTATACCGTTGGGTGGAGTATGATTGGGACATTATCATGAGGCCCTTTGGATTGAGAGAACTTGGGGGGGACCTTTCGGACTCAGGTTCCGACAACCTCGACGGCTGGGCAGTGATTCTCGGGCTGAGCCTTTTTTTCTGAGATAAAAAGCTGTGGTTCGGGCGATGCGCCTTTTGTTTGTTCGCTCGTCCCTTTTTCCGCATTATTCTGTCAACAACTAACGGGAGACTCTGGATTTTTCCAACGGCGAGTTGAGGCGGAAGGGAAGGATCATCCCTCCGGCGAGATTCCTTGTGTGCCATGTGATCTGAGGAATCGAAAGGGCACACACTTCAGCGCAAGGTCAGGGACTTTCAGCCGTTGTGACTTAGGTGACCAAATGGGACAATCGAATGGCGGCATTTCTGTGATCGTCTCTGCCTACGAGCGGCCGAGACACATTCACCTCACTCTCCATGCCCTTCACAGACAATCGGTTCACTTCGACGAGCTTATTGTCGCCGACGACGGGTCCGGGCAGGAAGTGCGCTCCGTTATTGAGAATTTCGCCTCCGACGCCGACATGCGCGTCGTTCACGTCTGGCAGAAGCACAAAGATTATCGGCTCGCAAGGTCACGCAACAACGCCATCAGGGTTGCGTCCGGCGAGTATTTGGTTTTCCTCGACCAGGACTGCCTCCCTTGGTCGCACTTCTTGAGTGCTCACGTTTCCTTCCGGCGTCGAGGCGTTTTCAAGGTCGGCTCCTGCGTTCTTCTTTATGAAGCAAAGACAGCTCAACTTGAGGAAGAGGACATAAAAAGCGGCAGTTTCGAGTCCCTTCTCGACAAGACGGAAATGAAAAGGCTGCGGAAAATCCAACGGAAAGACGAGTTCTACGCCTTCTTCCGGAAGCATCTATGGCCGATAAAGTTCAAGCCGAAACTCAGG
>JABMQX010000186.1 GCA_013203085.1 bacterium
AGAAGAACCGTGCTGGGATGGCCGAGGTATTGCCCCGGTTCCTTGTCAACGATGACCTGGCGGTGGGTATCCTGCGACAGATCGATGGTGGGGATGGTGTAATGTCGCGGTTGCGCTGATACAGGTGGTTCGGCGGCAGCGCCTCGGGACACAATGGTGAAGAACAGTGCCGTCGCGAACAAACGTGCCGCTCTCCAATTGCCTCTCATTTTCAGTCCTCCTTTACGATAATTCACTGCGTGCTCGTTCGCGCGCTCAGGGTAAATATCGTCAATCCTTTCAAACGTTTTGGAGCTGCGGGAATAATCAAGCTGGCGAGGTAGCCTGTCACGAAACAAGAGATGATGCCCACCGGCGCATAAAGGAATAAGTGAACTCGCGTATGGCGTTGCACGAAGAATAGAACTACGGCGCTGACAGCCGCTCCGACAAGGGCCCCCAAGCCGTGTGCTCGGCGGGTAAAAATGCCCAGCGCAAACACACCAGCGAGGCTCCCACCCAGTAGTCCAAGCAAACTCAAGTAAAGGTCCCAGAGCGATCTGATTTCGTATGTCGCCATCAGAAGTGCTGTTCCGGCAGCCACTGCGCCGAGGAGAACCGTGAGCCAGCGAGCCACCTTCAGGCAAGTCCTGTCCGCCGCGCCCGGCTTGAATCGCCGGTAAAAATCAGTCACCATCGCCGCCGAAACGCTGTTCATGCTGCTGTCGAGTGTGGACATCGCCGCGGCGAAAAGACCTGCGATGACCAGCCCCGAGATGCCCGCGGGCAGTTGTTGGAAGATGAACCATGGGAAAATGGCGTCCGTTTGCAATGCAGGGTTAAGAAGCTCCGGCCTCGCCTTGTAGAAGGCGAAAAGGGCGCTTCCCAATCCGAAGAAGATGACCGACGCTGGGACCGTAAGAACAGCATTGGTCCAGATGGCTTTCGCCGCTTGCTTTTCGTCCGGTGTCGTCAGGTAACGCTGAATCACTGCCTGATCCGTGGTGTACGGCACGAGGTTGGCAAGCAGATTGCCGATAACAACAACCCAGACGGCCGCCACGGTGACATCCCATGTCAAGTTAAACGTACGGAACTTCTGGCCCGCCCGGCCGACGGCAACGATTCCGCTGAATCCACCGTCAACGCCGCCTGCGATGATAAACAGGCTGATCAAGGCGCCTCCCAGCAGCACCACAACCTGAAGCACGTCCGTCCAAATCACAGCCTCGATTCCGCCCAATACGGTGTACAACGTGCACAAAACCGCCATCAGCAAAGTGCACGTATAGATATTGACGCCGGTGACCGTTGATAGTGCAATTGCCGGCAGGAACAGCACAACGCCCATCCGACCGAGCTGAAATAGAATGAAGGCTGTACTGCCGAACAAGCGTACCGCCACATGAAAGCGCTTTTCAAGGTACTCGTAGGCTGTAGTGACATTCAGCCGGCGGAAGAACGGCAGGTAAAAAAAGACAACCACCGGGGCGATGAGCACGATACACATGTTTGCGACGAAGTACACCCAGTTCGTCGCGTAAGCCTTAGCAGGGATGGCCATAAAGGTGATCGCGCTGAGTTGCGTGCCGAAGATGCTAATCCCCGCAGCCCACCAGGGGATCCGTCGCCCGGCGAGAAAAAAATCCGCCGTGCTCTTTTCCCGCCGAGAGAAGTACACACCCATCGCCAACAAGCCGGAGAGATAGACGACCAGAGCCGAGGTATTCAAAAAACCGAAACGCGCTTTCGATTCCGACGGGCGTGCCTGAAGAACCTCAGCCGACCGGTGCCCGGGCCGATCTTCTCCCCCGGGAATGACGATCGCGTCCTCCCACCGCACAGCGGTCGTGATCACCAGCCCTGCCGGCAGCGTTCCCATCTTCGCCCAGGTATTGGTAATAGTGTGATAGGCGAGAATGTCGCGGCTGAACCCCGGATGCTTGTCCTTCAATTCCCAGACTCGGTCAGCATTCTCCCCGTCATCTCCCCCAAACACCAGGATGTGAGATTGTCCCTCCGCGATTGACGGGGCCGCCACCACCGGTCTGGGCGCGTCGGCGATTTTCTCCCAGCCTTCCTTGGGACGGAAACGATAAGCGTCTTTCAAATACCGGCGAGAAACCTTCCCGTCTTCCCCAACGAGGAGCTCGGCGCCGCTGATCAAATAGAAGGCGCCGTCTTGTGCAGCGGCTACGGGCAGGATGCGTGCAGCACCGGGCCAGGGCTCCAGCGACTCCCATTTGAGTTCCGCTTTTGAGAGATCCAGCGCCCAGAAATCCTTCATGGCAGCAGTTGCCGTGGGCGACTCTTGCCCGCCAGCGACATAGATTGTTCGCTCCAGCATTGCTGCGCCGCACATCGCGCACGGCTTCGGTAGGTCGGGCAGAGAGGTCCGGTGGATTCGCCCA
This sequence comes from bacterium, assembly GCA_013203085.1. Taxonomy (GTDB): domain Bacteria; phylum Auribacterota; class JABMQX01; order JABMQX01; family JABMQX01; genus JABMQX01. Next base: position 2,391 of record JABMQX010000186.1, read on the forward strand.
TCGGTCCACTCCAGCCGGAAGACTTCGGCGTAGTTCCCCTCCGAATCGCCCCCACCGATGCAGACGATTCCGTCATCGGTGGTGATCGTCGCCCCGTATGCCAGAGGGCGGTCCAGTTTCAACGCCGTCTCCCATTTGTCCTTGCCGGCTCTGAGTACAAAGACGGTGTCAACCCAGACCTTCTTGCCTCCTTCAAACAATGGCACAGGGAAATGAGCGCCGCCCGTCACAATGAGCGCCCCATTGCTCACACCAGCGAAATGTCCCGACATCGCCTGTGGCAGATCAAGGAGCGTTCGCCAGGTGAAGATTTCTTTTCCGGGCTTCTGCGCGGCTCCCGTTGCCGCCGGCAAAGAGAGCAGAAAGCACGCTATCGCAGCAACAACTCGATTCATGCCGTTTTCCCTATCTCACACTTAGCGCAGGGTGTTTCCGAGTTTTCACCCCCAATGGTCAGACTTGGTTCTCGCCGTCCTCAGGTACGCTTCGATCTTCGCGACAACGTCCGGACGCTCGTCTGCTACGTTATGTTTTTCGCCGACATCGGCACCGAGGTTATATAACTCCAATCGCTTCTGCTTGACGAACCGGACAGCTTTCCAGTCGCCCATGCGGACAGCCTGCGTAGATCCTCGCTCGTGAAATTCCCAGTAGAGGAAATCGTGGTCCTTTTGTTTTTCCCCGAGCAAGGCAGGCAGCATCGAGATGCCGTCAATGTTGGTCGGCGATTTCACGCCAGCAATCTCCGCAGCCGTAGGGAGGAAGTCCCAGAACGCCCACGCCTGATCGCTGACCCTTCCACCTTTGATCTTGCCAGGCCAGCGGACGATTGTCGGCACGCGAATCCCCCCATCATAGAGGTCTCGCTTGATGCCTCGAAGGGGACCGTTGCTGTTGAAGAATTCCGGTTTCGCCCCGCCTTCTCTGTGCGGCCCATTGTCGCTGCTAAAGAACACGATCGTATCTCGGTCAATGCCCAGCTTCTTCAATAGCGAGATCAGTTTTCCTATGTCGCGGTCCATCCGCGTGATCATGGCGGCGTGGTTCCTCTGCTGCTGCGGCCACTTTTCCTTCGAGTAAGGCTCATCGCTGGGTACTTCCATGCCGTTGCCTGTCTCTCTTCCCAACTCGTTGTTTGCATGGGGAATCGTGTAGGCGAGATACAGGAAGAAGGGCTTGTCCTTATGGCGAGTAACGAAATCCAGAGCCTCCTTCGTGAACAAGTCGTGAGAGTATTCTTCCTTTTTGTTCCCCCGATTCCCCTTGAGGAAGTACTTCTCCTCATTCTTCCAGAGATAGTCCGGGTAGTAGTTGTGCGCCCTCCGCTGATTGAGGTAGCCGAACCAATAATCGAAGCCTTGCTTGTTAGGGATGCCCGTAGTGCCGGGCTCGCCCAGACCCCACTTGCCAACAATACCGGTTGAATAACCCGCCCCCTTGAGCAACTCCGCCACCGTCACCTCCTCCGGCGGAAGGGGAACTCGCTGGTTTCCACGCACATACGCATGGCCGGTGTGCAAGCCAGTCATGAGGCAGCAGCGAGATGGCGCGCAAACGGTGCTGCCAGCGTAACAATCCGTGAACCGTACGCCCTCCACGGCGAGCCTGTCAATGTTCGGCGTCTTGATGATCTTCTGCCCGTAACAGCCGATGTCTCCGTAGCCCAAGTCATCCGCCAGAATGAAGATGACGTTCGGTTTCCTTTCTTTGCCAGCCTCCTCGCCCAAAGAGAACCGCAGCGACGTCACCACCGCTGCGCCCCCAGCCATATGACCGAGGAAATTGCGTCTGCTGATGTTCTTCATTCTCCTTCTCCTTGTATCAGTCCAGTC
>JABMQX010000187.1 GCA_013203085.1 bacterium
GTGTAGATGTAACATGCTTTCTCGTCGCCCTTGAAATCGGCGGTGATTTTGAGGGATTTCTCCTCCATAGCGATCTGGTGGACATAGTAGGGGCCGGCGACAACTGCGGGGCCGACCTTCAGGCGGTCAATCCATGTCCGCTCGGCGAGGTTTTCGTTCATGACGACAACTTGAATGTCCGCGACGCCGCAAGAGAAAGCGAAGTCTTTTTTCTCCCATTCTCCGGGGAACTCGAAGGACACGATGAGAGTGCGGCCGGTCGAGTCCATTATGTACCCGTCGACCCCGGAAATGAGGCGAAGAGAACCCTCCAAATGAAAGACGATCTCGCCGGGCTCCTTTTCGCGGCCGTACAGGAAGATGAACGAACGGCGCCGCAATCGGCGGACGGTGAGAATGTTCGCCGCACAGTGGGATATCTTCACCCCTCCGCCGAGAGGGAGATCCACGACGACAGGTAGGATTTCGCCGGGGAGGAGAGTGAACGGTTTCACCATCGGGATGGATGGGTGACCTTCTATTTTGACCCTTGTGGTGACCGGTTCAGCGTGCTGATTGTCCAGGAAGACGATGCTTCCGCGAGGCGTGCGACACAGGTAATGCTCCAAGTCGCCGGAGGAGACGTTGAAATCCTTTTCATCGGTCGTGCCCCGGGACAAAATGTGTCCGAAGGTTGTTGCGAAGAGGGCATCCCGCTTGAAACGAAAATAGCTCTTGCGAAGTGCTCCCGACTCCCCAATGGGGGCGCCGAAATCGTAGCTGGTCGAGATTTCGTTGTTGCTTGTGTATCCCCAGTTGGTGCCGCCGTGGAGCATGTAGTAGTTGTAAGCCGTTCCGCCGAAGGCGATGATCTTACGGGTAGCTCTGTCGTAGCGGTCAACGTCCTTTTGCGGAAGCTCTCCGAAAAGGTCGTACCAGCCGGGCCAGAATTCGGTGGTGAACCAGGGGGAGCTGCCAGTGCGGGGCCAAGGTTTGTCACCAGCAGGGTCGTGGCCATGACGGAGGCCGGAGTAGAACATGGGGACTTCGAGCCCCATCTCAATCGCCTTTTTCCGGAGGTGGGCGAGGTAGGCGTCCTCATCGGTGCCCGAGCCGCCCTTGTACTCATTTTCGAGCTGAACCATGAGCACGCAGCCTCGCTTATGGAGTTGGTGTCGTGCGACGATAGGGAGGAGCTTCTCAAACCACTTGTCCACGTATTTCAGGTATTCGGGGTCGTCCGTCCGCAGGCGAACGCCCTTGCCTATCGCCAGCCACGCTGGAAAACCGCCCAGGTCCCACTCCGCGCAACTGTACGGCCCGAGCCTCACGATGACGAAGATGCGGAGTTCTCTGCACATGTCGAGGAACGCGGAGAGGTCTTTGTTGCCGGAGAAGTCGAATTGGCCTTCTTCCGGCTCGTGGGCGTTCCAGGAGACGTAAGTGATGATCGTATTGAAACCTGCCATCTTCGCTCGCACAAGACGGTCTCGCCATAATTCCCTCGGAACACGCGTGTAGTGAATGGAGCCAGAGGCTAAAAAGAGCCTCATTCCCTGGAGCATGAAACTCCGGTTATCGAAAGTGATCAACTTCTTGGCGGAGGGCTGCCCCTCGAAAATCTCAAAGTTGGCGTGCGCTGCGCCGAGCCACAAGAGTGACAGAACGAGAAGCAAGAGAAAGATAGTCTTACGAGTACTATTTTGAATTAGACTCATCGAAAGCCCCTTTCGACCAATTGTCTTCGTTATGGGAGAAGTTGGTGTTTAGTATGTCCATAAAAGAATAACCATAATCTCCGCGAAAGTCCATAGGGACGTTTGAAGGGTCGAGGGCGAAAGTTTGGCGAAAATTCCTCTTGACTTTGTACGGTGATGGGGCATTATAAAAGGAGTGGAATTGATTGCGGCGCGTTCACGATTTTTTTGAAACAGCAGTTTTCCAATCCTGACATGGGAATAAATCGGTACAAACAAATCCTTCACGTGGACATGGACGCTTTCTTCGTTTCGATTGAGGAAAGCCTCAATCCGAGCCTTCGCGGCAAACCGGTGATCGTGGGTGGCGATCCGGACGGGAGGGGAGTGGTGTCGTCCGCCTCGTATGAGGCGAGGGAGTTCGGGATTCGTTCCGGCATGGCGCTCTCGCGGGCGAAAAAGCTGTGCCCGCAGGCGATTTTCCTGCAAGGCGATTTCGAGAGATACGGCATCGTTTCGCGAAAAATCTTCAAAATCCTGTCGAAATACACGCCGGACATCGAAATGGCTTCCATTGACGAGGCTTATCTCGATCTGACGGGTTTCGGGAGATTGTACGGGCACACGTTCGGTGCAGCTCAAAGGATCAAAGAGAAGGTAAAAAGCAGGCTACGGCTCAACGCCTCCATCGGAATAGGCGCCAATAAGCTCATCGCCAAGGTTGCGTCGGCGTGCGCCAAGCCGAACGGGATACTGATGGTCTTCCCCGGATATGAGAAGAGTTTTCTGTCTTCGCTCTCCGTGGAGAGGCTGCCTGGTGTGGGAAAAAGTCTGAAGGAAAAGTTGATTTCGTTCGGGGTGCGGACGATAGGGATGCTCGCCAGCGTGGAAAAAGACCTTCTGGTGAGGACCTTTGGGAAGTGGGGGTTAATCCTGCATTATAAGGCCAATGGCATTGACTGTTCGGCTGTCGGCGGTAGGTATTCCGGCCCGAAATCCATCAGCAGGGAAACGACTTTTGACGAAGATACGATTGACAGGAGGTTGATTTTCTCCACTTTATTCACGTTGGTGGAGAAGACGGCGAAATCGCTGCGGGAGGGGAAACTTCAGGCAAGAACCATTGCGCTGAAGCTGCGATATTCCGATTTCTCGACGGTGACGCGGTCCAAGACCCTCCGGGAGGGGACGGACCTGGATAAGAAGATATACCAATGCGTGGAGGAGTTGTTCCAAAAAGCGTGGACGAGGAGGGGACGGATCAGGTTAGTGGGGGTTTGCCTTTCGAACTTGTGCGCCTCGGCGTGGCAGGTGAACTTCCTCGACGGGGGGAATATCGGCAAGCTTAAGAGCTTCTATCAGAGCGTGGACAGGGTGAGGGACAGATACGGTTTCGATTCCCTGAGGATTGTGAAATCGGTTCCCGACTTCTGGGCTTAGTGCTCTGGTTCACAAATTCGGCGAGGTGTCCCTTTTCGGCACGATAACAGGATGAATCGGATGTTGTGAATCCTGTTCATCCTGTCTCAGAAGGCTTTTACACACAGCACTATACGTCACGGTATTTGCGAATCTTTGTACTTAAGCGTGGCCTCACATCGACAGTGAGAGGCCGAACTTCTGCCCACTGAGACGGCACAAATGGGCTAAACACCGATTCTCGGGCAGAGGCGATTAAGGAGGCAGTCCGGGCAGCGGGGGTCGCGGGCTTTGCAGATTTTGCGCCCGTGGGCGATGAGGTTGAGGTGGAAAGAATGCATCTTCTCCGGGGGCACAAGATGAGCCATGATGTCATGGGTGTGCTGACGGGTCGCCTTTTCGGGGACGAGACCCAGGCGTTTAGAAAGGCGATGAATGTGAGTATCCACAGGGAAGACGTTCTTGCCCAGCGAAAACAGAAGGACGACTTTCGCTGTTTTCAAGCCGACTCCCTTATGAGAGAGCAGCGCCTCCTCCGCCTCCTCGGCGGGGAGGTCTCGCAGAAATGACAGGTCGAAGTCTCCCCGCTCCTTTTTCACTGAATGGAGAATCTCGTTGATCCTCTCGCTCTTGATATTGGCGAGGCCGCCGACCCGAATTGCCTCTGCGATTTCCCGCACGGGTGCATCGTGCATCTCCTGCCACGAGCGGAAACGCTTTCTGAGGCTTCGGTATGCCTTATCGCGGTTGATGTCGTTCGTGTTCTGAGAGAGGATGGTGACGATGAGGCTTTCGAGGGGATCGCTGCGACGCGAGCGGTGCGGAACGCCGTATTCCCGCTCGAGAAGCGCGATGACTCGGCGGGTTGACGCTTTGACTTTGCTTTTTCCTGTGATGGACATGACTTTCTGCTGACCCTTCACGCCCGAGGCGCCTCCGTCTCCGTTCGCCAATCGAGAAGCTCAGGGGGCGAACGCGGGCAGTATATTCTCATGTGCCGATGAAACCTGCAATGAGATAAAGGATCACGGCAGCGACCATCACGAAGCCGAATCCGAACGACATCGCCATTGTCGTCGCCAAAACGGTGCTGAGGACGGATGCGCATCCATTGATCCCCCAGCACCAAGGAACGAGGGCGGGAGACCTGTCGGAGACGTTCTGGAGTCCCGATGGGAAGGGCATTCCCATGAAAAACGCCAACGGCGCCAGCAAGATGATCGAGGCAATGATTCTCCCCGCGATGGGCAGCCCAGATAGAAATGCGAAAATCCTCCCTATCCCCGCGAGGTAAATCAGGGAAATCACGGCGATTGCCACGAAGGGAACCATGCGGCGGGGAGATTTTTCACGTGGGCCTTTCATAAACCTCCTCGCCGAAAGACTGCCGAAACCGGAAAAGACCAGAAACGAAGATATAACGACGGTCATCGAATAGATTGGATGCCTAAGAAAAAGCCCGAATTTCTGGATGGAGGACATTTCCACGAACATGAAGGCAAGTCCGAGGCAGAGGAAGTACACCAGCCGCCGTGTTTTTCTGGTGGCGGATTCTCCCTTTCTCAAAAAGAGAAGTGGGAAGAGGATCAGAACGACGCTAACAAGAGCCGCCTGAACGAGGGTGGCTATCAAGAGGACATATCCCCACGGCGCCCACTGCCTTCCCATGATTTTCAGGAGATGAGGGAGCGATTTCCATTTGAAGAAGTGGAAGAAGTAAGGGCGGTTGTCGGTCGCCGGGCGAACATCGAAAAGGTAATCGCGGTAAAGTCGCTGCTTATCGCCGGAGAGAACCGACATGCAGGTGTCGTAGTAGAGGGGCTGCGGGTCGCTGAGAATGGTGAACTTGTTCGTTTCGTCTCTGGAGATGCCGGGGCAGTAAGCGAGATCAAAGCAGCGTTTCCTGCAGAATTCACGGACGGTTGTGATTTGGCCTTCGGTGAAGGGCGATTTCTTGATGAGAGTTGTGCCGGTCTTCCAGCTCCGAATGAAGACGAGATGTTTCTCCGGGTCGGTGATTCCGATGCCTTCGAGAGCTTCGACGGCCGTGGCGAAGGTCTTGAGGTTATCGCGTGGTGCGAATTGAATCCAATGCGTGATTGACAGAATGCCCTCTGGCGTCAGGCGCTCGAGGTAAGCCTTGAAGGCGTCAACGGTGTAAAGGTAATTCTCGGCGAGGGCATAGACCCCTCCGGCAGACGCCCCGAAAGAGCCGATCAGGGCGATTTCGATGATGTCAAACCGCTCCTTTGACGATTCGATGAAGCCTCGCCCGTCAGCCGCGATAAGCTTCACCTGCGGGAGCGAATAGATTCCGCCGGAGAACTCCCTGTAGTCTTCCCTGACAAGGCGGATGATTTTGGGGTCGAGCTCGACCGCAGAGATGTCTTTCGCCTCGTGAAGAAGGGCGAGGAGAACGCCGGAGCCGCCGCCCGCTCCGAGGATGGCGACTTTCGGGTTCACGACGAGGTGGTAAGGAAGGGCTTGCGACGTGTAGTCGAGATACTGAGTGTTTCGGAGACTCTCGCCGAAATCGGTCATTACCGTCACGGAATCGGCGTCAATGACGATCCCTCGTACTGGAGGGATTTCCCCCTGAAACGCGAAGCTCAGTCCGGGTGCGGGATCGAATTTGATGGCGGGGCTTTCCACAACGTCAATCCTGCTCAGGGGGCTCCACTCGGTGCGAAGAATCTCTGTCCCCACGGAGCCACGGATGATGCTGAGAGTCTTGTACTGGGAAATGGCTGTTTGAAGGGGGAACAGAGCAATGACGATTCCCACAACAATCGAAAGGACGGCCGCCGCCACGAGCTTTTTCCGGCGGAAACTCGTGCCAGCCACAACGGGAGCCGTCAGAGATACGATGGCAACTGCCCGTACTGCAGAGGTGGGCTTCAGGAAAGAGAGCAGGGCGATGACCGCGAGAGCTCCGGCACCTGAGCCGAGGAGGTTCGCCCCATAAAAGAGTGGGATATGCCGATCGAACTTCAGGAAGGTGATGCCGATACACGTCGCCCCCAAGAAGAACGGGATGAAAAAGGTGAGGTAATAGAGCAAGAGATAAAGGAATTGATGCCAGCCCCGGATGAGCATGAAAAGGTTGAAGGGAATGGACTGGCTCGCCTTCAGGCAGACCATAAGCGAGAGCGGAAAGAGAAGCGAAAATACGATGAAGAAGGAATCGGCGTGTTTCCTGACGCTTTTCTGGAAGAGCGATAGGAACGTGCCACTTGCGCCAAATCCGAGAAGAGCGACGCTTATGACCATGTAAGCGAGATGATGCCATTGCGTGATCGAGAAAATGCGCATCAGCGCCACTTCATACGCCAAAACCGACATCGAGATGATGAAGACGGCAAAAGCGGTCGTTAGCATGAGAGCTATGGACCTCCGGAAATTGTTTTCCAGCACGGGGCAACATCGTCGGCCCGGACATCAATGATAACAGGACGACGGGGCTTAGCCAAGCTCTTCGACGGATAACCGTATCATCACGCTCCCGCCTGGGCGGCTGTCCTGTCCTTTCATTGGAGATAGGTAAATATTTTCTCCGCTCTCTGCGGTGAGTTCATCCCCCTGAGACTGAGCGATTACACGGCTACCGAAATTGTTATTGACAAAAGCGCGCCCGCCAGTTATCTTTATTTGCAGAATGCGAAATATGTCGAAATCTCGAAAACACGACTTTCGGCAATTTGCCGAGATGTTCAAGGCGCTGTCAAACCCGAACCGGCTGAACATCTTTCTGCGGCTCGTGTCATGCTGCCAGCCCGCAAAGACGTGCGGCACGGACGCGAAGCTAAGCGCATGTGTGGGTGAGCTCGGGAAGGACATTGGGATTGCGCTGTCAACGGTCTCACATCACATTAAGGAGCTTCACCGAGCAGGTCTGATCCGAATGGAAAGGCGAGGTCAGAACGTCGAGTGTTGGGTTGATCCCGAGACGCTACGTGCTCTGGCAAGTTTTTTCGCCCTGCCCATCCCGCACTGACTTTTTGAATAGCAGCTCCGGATGCCTTGAATAATCATGGAAAAAGGCAGTGCCAATGAACGACATCTACCCTGAGGGGACATGCGAAGCGGGCTATTGCGGCCTTCGGGAATCCCAACGCCCGGCGCATGCGGGGCCGAACAAACGACTTCGGCACACCGAACTCCCGTGGATCGAGGGGATGGTGGACACGGCCGTGGGTGAGGTTCCCCGCGTGAGCACCGTGTTGCGCTTCTCCGACCGGCTCGGTGCCTGGAAAGCCCGATGGCGGATGGGCCGAATGCACTACCGTGTGGAACCCGGATTGTATGCCGTTGGATGCCCGACGCCGGATTCGCCGGTGTTCGTGTCCGCAAACTACAAAATGAGTTTCGACCGGCTTCGCTCACAA
>JABMQX010000188.1 GCA_013203085.1 bacterium
CCGCTGGAAGGACAACAATACGCCATTGGACCTGATCCAACAACTGGCTCCCGACATTGACGGCGAGCGGGCTATCAATCTTCGGCCCATCTCGCTCGGCGCCCAGATCGAACATGGTTACCATGTGCCCACTTCACCCAATTTTGCGGGGAAGTTGTTTTCGGCAGAGGCCGCTCTGTAGTCGTACAGCGATACCAGCAGCTTGTCAGATACGTCTTCTCAAAGAGAATTCTCTCAAACTGCAACTGCCGAACATGTTTGGCCTTGCCAGTCCGTCTTCTTGTTCCGAGTACCACTATTGCGGCGAGCTTCCTGCTCCGCTACATACAGGATCGAACTGCAGGCCGGCCTCCACTGAGTGTTTTTAGCCACCCTTGAGGTAGCCTCGCGCAAAAAGGGATAGACGGGCCCAATCTGGCATGCTCCTTCTGGCGACATATAATCCGCGGAACGCATTCAAGCTTTTTCTGGTATCATACGTTGATCGGCGTCCAGCCGGACTGAAGCATATCGGTCAGGGGCTTGCCCATACCTTCGACTTCCACCTCCGGGGCACGGAGCTTGGGCGTGACCCCATAGCTGTTGGCGAAGACCATTCCGGCTTTGGTGGAGCTGCTCCCACCGGAAATCCGAAAAGAACTTGAGTGGAAATGCTGCAACCAACCGCATGGAGCCTATGGTGAAGGCAGGCGGCGCCTTTACTGCCGCTGATGCCTCATGTTAGACTCCTTCCTTGAGACCTCTGCTCGCTTTGCGTGGAAACCTCGCAGTGGGAAGCCGGCTGACCCATAAGAAGCGGGGGGAGTTTTGGTGATGGTGCCTCCGGACCGTGGACGTGGAGGTGTGTCAGTGAGGGCTTGTTACAGGCCAGCGGACAGATCGCGGCACTGTGACGATGACGGCTCCGAAGTGGAACCGTGAAGATGAACCTATCAGAAATAATCCTCAAGCGTCGAAGCGTCAGGAAATTCCTCGACCGCCCTGTCGAAAGGGAAAAGATCGAAGTCTGTCTCGAAGCCGCCAGGCTTGCCCCGTCCGCAGAGAACGTGCAGCCGTGGCGGTTTATCGTTGTGGATGACCCTGGAGTACGACAGCGCCTCGCGGAGGCGGCCTTTTCCGGCATCTACAAGCCGAGCCGCTTTGCTGCCAGAGCGCCAGTGGTCATCGTCATCCTTGCCCGCCCGGACATCGTCGCCAACAAACTGGGAAAGGCGGTTCAGGGAACGCAATACTATCTGCTCGACATAGGAATCGCCGGAGAGCATCTTGTTCTCGCCGCCACGGAGCTGGGACTGGGCACCTGCTGGATCGGGTGGTTCAGCAAAAGAGGCGTCCGGAAGGTTTTCTCTATCCCCCCGAAATACGACGTCGTAGCCATGATCGCCCTCGGTTATCCCGACCCCAAACACCTCGGCCCTAAAAGGAAAAAGACACTTTCCGATATCGTTCGGTACAATACGTTCGGTTGGAAATGATCGAACACCGAAGGACCGCCCATAATGAAAATCGAAATTCTCGGAACAGCCGCCTCGGAAGGGATTCCCGCCCCCTTTTGTGAATGTCGGATTTGTCGCGAGGCAGCTAAGCGCCGGGGAAAGAACATTCGCACACGCGCCTCCATCATGCTCAGTGAAAAACACAAGGTTGACCTCCCGCCAGATACCTTTCTTCATTCTCTCCGCCGGGGAAGACCGTTCTCCAGAGTGGAACATCTCTTCGTCACCCATTCCCACGCTGACCATTTCTATCCCGAGTCGCTTCGCCTCCGGCTCGAAGATTTCGCTCACATTGAGTCTCCCAGACCTCTCCACATATACGGCTCGGAAACTATCCATGGCCTCGCGCAAGACATCCTTGGCTCTCCCTTGCCGAAGAGATTTCTGTTTCATCGCGTCGAGCTTTTCCAGTCGTTCACGGCTGGCGACATTGATGTGTTGCCGGTCAAAGCATCTCACAGAGCCAATGAGCTTTGCCTCAACTACGCGTTCATGTTCCGTGGCAAAGGACTTCTCCAAGCCTTCGACACAGGCTGGTATGAGCAGGATACATGGGACGCTCTGGCGGGCATGATGCTCGACGCCGCCATTATTGAGTGCACCGCCGGAAAGATTGAAGAACCTCCGGCTGCCCATCTCGGCGTAAAAGCTTTGATCGAAATGAGAAGTAAACTCGTCGAGCAGGGCACGTTGCGACCTCACGCAAGGATTATCGCCACCCATTTTTCACACTTCGGCGGGATGCTCCACGAGGAACTCGAGGAAGTTCTCGCCCCTTCTGGCATCGAAGTCGCTTACGACGGGATGATTCTCGAGATATGAGGCGCATCGCGAAGACCCGGCGATACACTTCTGTCTCTTCTCCTCGTCGTGAGTGCTCGA
>JABMQX010000189.1 GCA_013203085.1 bacterium
CTCCGTCCTCGTCGTGCCAGAAGCCTGGATTGCCGAGGTGAGGACTTTGCCCATCGGCAATCTGGAAGCTCATGAACCGCCCATCCTCAGCGTGGATGATTCCGTCCCCACCGGGGTCAGCATAGATATCGAAGACGAGTCTGTTTCCAGCCGCAGCCGTATCCGCCTCAACAGTCACGGGCGTTGCCACATCCCCCAGCGTGTAGGCCGTCGGCGACACGGTAACAGTCGTCACTGCCGAACAATCCCTAGTCGGCAATGCCACCGCCACTATAGCCACGATCAGACCAACTATCCGGATCGCAACAGAAGACTTTCTTGGATGCATATTCCACTCTCCTTCTTGGATGCCAACTCGGTCTCAGGGCACATTGAACCTTCCCTCGTGCCCTTCATAAGTAGTATGGCACAAGGATGCGCTTCCGTCAAGAGACAGCAGGCACAGCCGCACGCTCATCAAAGCAAGAGTCGCGTGCCGCCTCTCTGTAATGACGCTGCTCACACAAAATGGAAACAGATAGAATCGGCAAGCAAGGACAAGGAGGCAAAGGCGATTGAGGCGGCTTGATGAAGAGGCTGGGTCCGAAGGAAGGTTTTCGGGATTATTTCGCCGTGTGTCTTGATGCCGAGAGCAATAGATTCGCCATTTGCGAAAGAGACGAGAGCGCGAAGCAAACAGTTCAGGAGCTACGCAACTGGCAGCAGTCTCGCTATTCATCTCCCGCCGACTTCAGGACGACGTCGCCGAGGTCCACAGTCGGCTGCCATCCGAAGCGCGTGCTGACTTCTATCCCCTTCCAGGTTTTGTCCAGAGGGGCAATCCGCAGCTTACAACTGCGGGTGTTCCTGTGCATTGTAAGCACGAAGTACCCGTTATCATCGGTCGTCGTGCTCAGATCACGCGGCCCCGTAATCGTGGCTGGAATAGGTTGTCCGGTATTTGCCGCGACGATTCGCCCCTTGACCCACCAATTGCGATAGAGGGGGATGTCTCCGAGGTCGGTCGTCTCGTTTCCGGCAACCCGGACCTCCCTGAACACTGGATCGGAATATTCGCTGGTGTGGATGCTCATAGAATACGTCCCATACGGACCCGGAACGAGACCTACGAGACGAAGCTCGCCGCCCGTGATTGGCTGAAAGGATTCCGCCTCCCGAGTCCAGCACGTGCGCTGCGGCCAGGTCTCGTAGTCGGGATCCGCTTGAGCATTCAGCTCGAAGCTCTCGATGGGCAACCCCGTTTCACCATCAACCAATCGCACACGGATTGATCCCATCGGTGGAAACCGAATGTCCAGATCGGTCATTCCAACTTTCAAACCTCCGACAATGAGCGTGCTTTCAGGTCTGACCGTCGAACCCTCAACCGTGTACTCGGTTCGCAGGTAGAGCTCATAGCTCTCGGGAAACAGCGTGGATGGCCGTTGCCAATTTGTCTCGCCCTTTTCCCTGGCCGTGAGATAGATCTCCTGGTAGAAACCGCGCCCCTCGAGGGAAAAGTGCCCCTGGTCGTCCAAATGCCTCGCAAAGTCGGTGAGCTGCCCTCCCTTGCGGCCTTCGCCGTATAGCCGCATGGAAACACGGTGGTTCCGCATGGGCGTGCCGTCATGATAGCTCACGGTTCCTGTAATGACGGGCCCTACTTTCGCAATCACTATGTCGAAATCCTCAATGGGATCGTTTTCCGGGAGCCAGACCCTTGCTCTGCCCTCATACTTTTCGGGTCCGTCGCGTGTTTCAACAACTTTCTCTGCCCGGAGAGTGATAGACCGCATTCTCTGGGGACCGCTCCGGGGTACAAGTCCGGGGAAAGTGAAGCTGCCATCCGCCCCGCTGAAAACGGCCTCCGCCTTCGCCACTCGTTTCCCTAACGGATCGTGATAAACACCAACGATCACCCTCGCCCCTTCGACAGGATTGCCTTTTATGTCGCGGACGAAGCCGCTAACCGGCTTGCCCTCCTCCAACCAGAAATCCTGATGGCAGCGCTCGGGACACTCCTCGAGAAGCACACGGTGGTACCCTATGTAGTTCTGGCAACGAATCTCAAATATGAATCTGTAATATGGAGTCCCGTCAATCGTTGTTGGGCCACTGGTGAAGAGCGGTCCCGTTTCGTACCTTCCTTCTGAATCGGACCTGGCTACGCGTCCAGAATATGCGACGAAAGCATGCGGAGCCGGTTGCCCTGAGGGCAGGTAAATCGTCCCGTAGAAATGGGTCTTCTTCGATTCCCGTTTCGTAAGTTCGACAGTAAGGGGACATGCGGGGTCCGTTTTGCCGGAGGCGACCTCCAGCTCATATTTGAGATCCAGCCACATTCGGCGGAACCCCGAGGCCTTGCTCGGTATATAGCCCTCAGCCATCCCCTCCAGTTCCCACAATCCGGGCAAGAGGCGGAAGGAGAAGCCCTCGGTCACATCACTCTTCTCTATTCGCATCAGGCTGTCTGAGAAAAGCGAAAGATGGACCTGACGAGGGTCCCGAGACCTCAGGGTCACTTTGACGCTGGCGCCGGCAATCGGTTCCTGTGTCTGGCTGTCAACGACCCGGCCGTGAACGAGGGGGACACGCTCCACGGCAAGCTTCACGCGCTCCGGTTTCTTTTCAGCGTCCAGAGGAAGCTCAACGATCTTCCAACCGCCCCACTCTCCCTTCTGGCACACTAAGAGAACAGTCTTTCCATAGGGGGCCTTCTCAAAAACGAATTGCCCTCGCTCGTCAGTTACCGTCCTCTGCCGCTCTATATCAGGGTCCCTATCTGTCGGCACGAGCGTTACCGGAAACTCGGAGGCCGGCGTATCTTCCCGTCCGTCGTGATAGACGGTGCCAGACAGTCCGACGGCCCGCCGCATCACAATCGTCACAGGCTCATCTTCGGTTCCACCTTCACATCGCGCCATCACGAAAGGGTCCTCCTGCGAGAATCCCTTCGCTGAAGCCTCAAACCAGTAGATGGATGGGGACATTGCGAGAAGGGAGAAATTCCCGTTCTCATCGCTCCTGGCTGCCAACTCCTCCATTTCCACGCCCCAGTCTGCAAAAACACGCGCGGTAACATCTGCCTCGGAAATCGGTAACCCGTCCTCATCCGCCACCCGGCCGGCAACCTTCTCTAAGGGACTTCTTTCGGGCGGCAACCAGAATCGCTTTTCCGAGAGCCAGGCAAGCGTGTTGTGCAGAATATCGCGGGACTCCACCTCCTTGAGCTTGCCCGGCTCGTGCGCCTGCCAGTTGATGTCAACGACTCCTCCTCTCTCCACCGAGAGTACCCGGAGTCCTGGACAGGAAGGATTCTTGAAGGCGACAAGCCAGAGACCGCTTCCCGGTCTGGATGTTTCAACCTCTCCCTCCAGAGTCGGGATGGGAAACCACTCGCGGCTTTGAGAACTTGGCAAGGCGGGATGGCTGACCAGAAGTCGGGCTTGAGAGACACGCGTTCCCAGGACGCGATTGAACGTCGAATTCAGCTTCCTCATGGTGCCGCGAGGAAGTCCCACAATTCGTCTGACGAGCTGTGGCTTGTTCACGACGACGAGCCAGCCGCCGGACGTAACATACGACTTCAGCTTGGGAACGGTGACACCATCAGTCTCCAGGTCGAGCAGAACAAGCAAAACCTCCAGGCGCCTCAGAGCTGCGTCAAACGGGCAGGTCTCGACGCGAATGTTCTCTCCCTGGAGAAGACTGCGAAGGGCGCCAGAGTCAGTGCCTGGCGGGGCAACAATTTCGAAGAGGTAACCGTAGTCGTTGATCTGTCTCAATGCCGTGGCAAGCGGATGATACCATCCAGACGCGCCCGCGGACGGACCAAAGATGCCGAAACGGACCGGAGACTCCGTACCCGTTCCATCGCGAAAGGAAGCCCTTTGAAGCGGTTCCTTAGCCCTTGAAAGAGATGGTCTCGTCACACTTTTGTCGCGCGGCGCCTGCTGAGACGGTTCCCGATGATCCCATAGCCGAAGGATCACCAGCAGGACAACACATATCCCCACCAAGAAGCCCAGGATCCGCCAAAGCGCTGCTTGACGCTTTTTCATCGTTCCCCTTCCGGAGTAACCCGGGCGGCAGAGACCGAAGGACCCTTTCGACAGATGATGGAACGTTTGTTCTGACGATGGACGTCCATTTGCACTTGACGAGCCCCCTGCCCCGATTATTTCGCTTTTACCAGAATCTCCTGCGGCGGAGCTTCGTCCCTCACATCGGGATCATAATACTCGTAAACGACCGATTTCGCGGCTTTCGCTTTGATCGGGAATCGCGCCATCAAGCGGTACCTCAGCGTCACCGGCTGTTCGGAGGGGACCTCCCGCAGATAGACGATGATTTGGCGGCCGGTCAGCGAATACTTCTCCATGACCTTGTCTTTAACGAGGGCGTTCAGATCCTCGGTCAGGACTGTGAAGCCGGGGGGAAGTCCCAGGTCAACGATGACCATTTTGGCGGCCGCAGGGCGGTTATTGGTGACCGTGACCTTGCATCCAACCGTATCGCTGACGGCGAGTTCGGTCTTATCGTACTCGACCTCGATGCTCATCGGCTCTTTCCGGGGATGCAGCTCCCGGTAAGGGAGATAGTACCGCCCGACGACCTGATAGAACATGTTCCCTTCGCCCTCGAGGGTCAATTCCACCGTGTTCTTTCCCTCGACGGTCATGCTCTTCAGGTCCACGAGCTGGAGGACGTCGGAGTTCGTTTTATCTATTTTGAGGACGGCAGCTTCCTTGCCGTTGAGCGAGACGCGAATTGTTCCCTCCATCTCCTGCGTGGCTTCCTTGATGGACATCACGAGGGTCTTGAGCGCCTGAATGGTCGCCTGCGTCGAATACCAGGTCCCGTTCGGATCCTTTTTCTTGACCAGATAATCGTTGACCTTGGAGACGACCGCCGGGTGCTTACCATAGGCAAGGAGCCCCTGGCAAGCGAGAGCGGTGGTCTCGATGACGCCGGATTCTCCTCTTCCGAAGGTAGGCGTCTCGCCCTTCATCGGCCAATAGACCAGCCCATCTTCTTCCACTTTCTCCTGAAGAAGCTGGCGGATGAGAGCGGCTGCTGTCGCGCCGTCCTTGTCGTAGAGGACGAAGGCGTTCGTTAGAAGCGCCAGCGTGTAGTTGTCCAGCGCCTTGTCCATATTCTTCTCAATATACTCGACCGCTTTGGCGATGGCCGGCCCCTTGTACTCCGTCGCCAGGAGTCCCCAGGTCGCATAGGCTGTCATGCGGAGAACGTCGTTCTGGAACTTATTGATGGCTCCCTCCGCGATTCCTCCCTTCGTGGGACGCCACGATCCATCCTCATGCTGCTGCTTGACCAGCCACTCCTGCGTCCGCGTGATGATGTTCGGGTCAACGTCATGCACCTTGCTCATGTCGTAAAACTCGACCAGGCCGTAGGTTGTCAGGACATTGTGGGCGGGGGCTTTGCCGAACCATTCGAAGCCACCACCCGGCACCTCGTAGCTCAGGAGTCTCTGATAGCCAGCGTTGACGAAGCCTTCGGCTTTCATCTGGATTTCCGGCGTAATTTTTCCCGTGGACTTCATGTAGTCGAGAACGAGGATGTTCGGGTAGGTCACCGAGGACGTCTGCTCGAAGCACCCGAAGGGCATCCGTAGGATACTGTCCATTCCCTCAACAACCTGGGAGAAGATGCCGGGATAGACCTTCACGAATATCTTGCTCGCTCCGTCAATCGCGCTCTCCGGGATATTGACCTTTGCCACGACTTCCCCTTCCAGCCGGCCGGTGAAATTGACGAGGTGCTCTTTGCCATCCGGCTCGACC
>JABMQX010000190.1 GCA_013203085.1 bacterium
CGCCGATATCGGTTACTGCCACAGAATCGTTGTCGCCGTCCACGGGCGCCACCTCGCCGTCAATGTCCGTTGTGGATGCCCCGAGATCAACGCCAGCGTCTATGTTTGGACACCCCGGACGCAGATGATAGTCGTCGTTCACCGGATCCTTGAACAACGGGTCGGCGTCAATGTTGAAGTTGAGGTAGCTTTGCCCCGCGAAACCGTAGCCGTACAAGGACATGGAGCTATAGGCGTAGTAGAACTCGCTATAGTAGGCGGAAAACTCATCGTATCCTTCCCAATAGGTGGAGGACTGGAACGCGCTGTAAAAGTATTCCCAGTACTCCTCGAAGTAGTGCGAGTACTCCCAGGGGAACAGGCCGTATTCCTGCGGCGGGGGTAAGAACGACTGGCCGGCCAGGTTGCAGTTCCACACCGCCGATCGGGGGATTCCGTGAAGTTGTCTGCCGTTCCCCCTGATGATGCAGTTGGCAACGAACGGATAGCCAAGCTTCCTGTAGTTGTAAATCGGGTTGTTGTAATAAACCCATGCACCGTCGTCCTGTCTGTACGTGTACGACGGAACGTCCCACCCGTGATGGTAGAACACGCCGCCGTAGTTGTAGAGCAAGCTGGCGTTCTCGACGATAGTGTTGTTCGTTAGAACGGGAGAGCCATGCTCCATGTAAAGGGCGCCGCCACACATCTCCGCCGTGTTCTTTGCGATGACATTCCCAATGATGAGGGGAGAACAATCCAGCGAGAGGATTCCGCCCCCGAGGAACGCGGAAGCGTTTCGGAGAATCTCGTTACCCCGGATCAGCGCGTCGGAGTTCTCCAGATAAATCCCGCCGCCGCCCATGTCATAGTAATATCTCCTTGTCTGGTTGGAGATGATCTTGTTGCGGGAGATCACCACCGGCGAGTTGACGCACGAAACGCCCCCGCCTGCCGGGGAGTTGCCGCCCGTTATCACGAACCAGTCTATCCTTGCGGCGGCGACATCCGTGAAGCTAACCACGGTATCCACGCCGGCTCCGTCAATGGTCGCCCCGTATCGTGTCGCCGAGAACAGGGCGATCTTGTTTTTCATCTCGATGGTTTCGCTGTACAGTCCCTCCGCCACTATGATAATTGCCGGGGCCGAGGCATTGTCTATCCCCTTCTGAATAGTCGTCCAGGGATACTCTTCGCTGCCGTCCTGCAGGCCGGTATCATTGGAAGCGTCCACATAAACTGTGACAGGCGAGTTCGGGTCGGTGGGATCGGTCCCGAACTTGAACTCCTCGACATTTGTCAACCTATCGCCGTCGGAGTCCACCCAGGCATCGTCCTCCAGCGGGTCAAATCCCCATGCAAGCTCCCAGCCGTCCGGCATCCTGTCGCGGTCGGAGTCCGTCATGATTGGATTAGTTCCGAGGGCGATTTCCGCCTGGTTGCTGATTCCATCGCCGTCAGCGTCGAGGTCCGCGTCCGGGACAAATGGGTCAAGTCCCGGCGCCCCCGGCTCATCGGCGAGATACTGTCTCTCCACATCGTCGGGAATTCCGTCATAATCGCTGTCTATGACGGGAGGCTCGTAGTCCCCGGTGCTGAAGCAGAAGACGTAATCAGTGCCGAGGTCATTGCCCAACTGATGCTTATCCCTCGCATCCCGCCAGACCTTCACGTAATACACAGCGTTCGGGGCAAGGGGCTCGATCGGATAGAAGATCATGGAATTCCCAGACCAGGTCACCGTTCCGGAGTTCAGGACCGAGCGGAACTCCGCGTCCAGCGGCTCCGGAAGGGCATCCGGGTCACTTCCGGTCGGTGTCCAGATCAACGGGTCTTCGGAGACAGTTAGCTTGTACCAGGACATCCAGAGATGATGGAGAGTCGGCTCCGTCGGGACACCATCTCCCCGCGTCCAGTATTGCTCGCGGTCCATCGGCTTATTGAAGATTATCTCGATGGGCGCGTGGATGTCCACATCCGTCGCCACAACCGGCGAAAGCGGGTCGTCCGGGTCAACGACAATGGGCGGCAGGGGGTCAACAATCTTGTCCCCAAACCTCAATCCCACGATCGTCGGCGGCGTGTGGTCAACCACAAACCGCCCGCTCTGATGACGAATAATGGGATTGTCATTGCAGACAATCTGTACTCGGCATTCCGGGATGGTTAAACCGGAAGTGTCCCACGGGAAGTTCCCGCGTGTCGCGACGATGAAGCCGGTCTGCGGGTCAACCTGAGCCGGATCGAGGTGAATGTCTTCCGCCCCGGGGATGAGCTGCCAGTTGCCGTTCGCGTCGAGGTACTCGAGCCGATAGCTCAGGTCCGAAGCGCTCATTCCAGAGGCGAAGATGATGTTGGCGATGCTGTAGCCATCGGTGAACTCCATCTGCCCGAAGGGTTTGTAGTCCCAGTTCGTGGCGTTGAGGTCCGCCGCTCCCGCAGGGAAGATGACCCAGCAGGCGGGCACTATCGAGAATTCATCGCTGAAGGCGTAGTTATCAGCCAGTGCCGCCGATTCCGACGAGACGACCTTGATCCGGTAATCTCCGGCGGACACGTCCAGCGGCACATACCATACGTAATGCCCAACATTCGGATATTGCTGGCGCAAAAAGCGCACAAATCGGTCGTTCTGGTACAGGTTGATGTTGACCGTGTATTCCGGCGGGTGGGAGGTCGTCCATGCGATGTCAACCGGTTTGCCCGCCACAATCACTGGCTGAGCCACCGGTTGGTTGGTGGCGTCCACCGTCCAGAAGATTGTCTGCGGCGTCAGCAAGACATCAGAATAGGCCGGGGCGATCTGATACATCGGCACCGTCGTCAGGTTCTGCGCGTAAACGTCCGGGTTGGAGGCGTCCGATACCCTGACGTCCCATCCGATGTTCCTCAGCTCAATTGGCACGGCCCCCGGTATCCAGGCGACACTCCCCGTTCCAGTGTTGAGGAGGTTCTGAGCGATCGTTTCGTAGTACTGTCCTTGGAAGTAGAGGTCCACGTTCACCCGCTCTATGCTCGGATCGGCGGTCCATGTGATATCCACCTGCGTGGCTTCCAGAAGGCTCGCCGGCAGAGGGGCCAGCACGATCTCGTTTTCCGTCTCGCTGAAGCCGAAATAGTCGTCGCTGAAATCGTACACTGACGGGTCGGAAGCAGCCGTTATCTTCATCAGGTAGTTGCGGCTGTAAAC
>JABMQX010000191.1 GCA_013203085.1 bacterium
GCCTCTCAGCCTCTCAAGCCAGGAGATCACGAACTCCGACAGGCGAGGCTCAACGTCGAGTAGAGCTTGCGCCTGTTCAGAAAGTCTATCGCTCAGTTGGCTGGTCACGCTTTCTTCTGGCATGGGGTATCACCACGGATTACAGGGCGAGTGTGAGCGACTCCTAATCGCTCGCTACTACGCCTCTCGCTTCGGCTCTTTCTTCGGTTTTTCCTTCGGTTTTTCCTTCGGTTCCCGCTTTGGCTCTTCTTTAGCTTCCTGCTTCCGTTCGCGTTTCTGTTGCTGTTTCGCGTCCCGCTTCGCTCGATCCTGCTGGCTCTTAAGACCTTCCTGCTGTTCTCTCAAAGCCTCGTCGAGCACACCTCGCCAGTGCGCCTCGAGCCGAAGGTGCCCGAGGGTAACTTCGAGGCCCGCCAGCAGGGAGGGGGTTTCTTTTACTCGAAGCTCCACTTTCTCGACGCCCAGCTTCTCACGGAGGAGACTTTTGAGCCGGTCGAGCTGCTTGTCGGTGAGCGCCGCCGCGGAACCCACCGGAATGCGTTTCTCCGACTCATCCAATGCCCTCCGTGCGCTTTCGAGCTCCTCGTCCGACATTTCTTTCAAGAGAGCGGCAACACGTTCCAGCGCGCGGTCGAAGAGCACGTCCGCAGTGTCCTTGAGGGCGATGTGAGCCACCCGCACGATGGTGTCGCGGAGCTCACTGGTGATCTTGTCAAGCAACTCGCCGCGTTCCTGCTCCATAATGCGGCGGAAGCGTTCCAGCCTGTCGCGCGCCTGCTGCTCGGTCTGCTGAAGCACCTCTTTGCGGTGGGCTTCGGCTTGGTCGCGGGCTTCCTTCAAGATGGAATCTCGCTTGTCCTCCAGCTCCTTCGCTTGCTTTTCAGCTTCACCACGGATCTTCTCGGCCTCCTGGAGCTTCTTTTCCGCTTCGCGCAGTTCGGCTTCCATCTCGTCTTTCCGCTGCTGCATTACCCTGCGCACGGGCTTGTAGAGCAGGAAATAGAGAATCACAACGAAGACGAGGATGTTAACGATCTGTCCAATGTAGGTCCAAACGCTCATAGTGCGAGTTCTCCGGTTCCCGTTCGCGCTGCTTTACGGTGCGGCAGCGGCCGCTGTCTCAAACAACGGCCCGACTTTGAAAAGAAGCAGCATCGAGACGAGCAAACAGTAAATTGCCGTGGACTCAATCATTGCCAGGCTCACGAAGAGTGTCCGGGTGATTGACCCGGCGAGGTCCGGCTGGCGAGCCATGGCTTCCAGGGCTGCTGCTGCTGTGCGCGCCTCACCGAGAGCCGGGCCGATCGAGCCAATAGCAATCGTCCCGCCCGCAACGATCACTGCCAACATTTCCGTCGTCATTGCGTTTTCTCCTTCGTTTCGTGTTTCTCTACAACTCTTACTGCACCTCCGATATAGACAATCGCGAGAATCGCGAAGATATATGCCTGAATCGTCCCGGTAATCAGCGCCAGAAACATCAAAGGTAGAGGCAAAAAGAACGGCACAAGCGACAAAACGACCCCAAAGAGAATTTCGCCGCTGAGGATATTGCCGAAGAGACGGACCGCCAGGGCCAGGGTCCGCGACAGGTCTGAAATGATGTTAAACGGCAGCATGATCCAAACCGGCCGGATGTACGTTTTCAGGTAATTCAGGGCGCCGGTCATGGCGATGCCGTAGAAAGGAACCGAGAGGAAAACTACAGTAGCCAGAGCCGCGGTGGTCTTGATATCTGCTGTTGGTGGCTTGAGCACCTCGAAAAATGACGAAATGAACGCAACAAAGTTGGAAGCCAAGATGAAGATGAAGAGAGAAGCTACCAGGGGAATGAACGGCCAGGGGTCACGGCCGACGATGCCGCGAATTTCGTCCCCAAGCCAGTTCAGCATCGCCTCGACGACCTGTTGTGCTTTCCTCGGAGATTTTTTCCGTAGCTTCAGCCTGACGAATACGGCAAAAATGATGAGTGCCGCCATGACGCCCCAGGTAACGACGGTCACACTCGTTACCGGAACAGGCCCCACTTCAAACAGGACTATGTCCTCAACCGGGCTGCTCATGATACTGCCGTCAGCCATTATGCTCTCTGCTTTCCGATGCCGGGGGTGAGGAATTGCACGCCGTTCTCGCCCGGCCCACGGCGATTGTCCGCGCCACGATGAATCCCAAGACATACGCGATCAGGGGCCAGGCGCCGACCAGAATCGCGCCGAACAGCCCGCCCACAAAGAGCAGCACTCGAAGGAACGCTAACGCGACAAATTGCCTCATGCTGGTCTTCTTCCTCTCGAGATAGGTGAGGGAGTAGCGCATGAGGGAAAAATACGCCCACCCCACTAACAAGCCGGCGAGTGCGAAAGCTATCGCAGTTGCTATGTCTAAGGGATCCATCTCCAAATTCTCGTCAATGGCAGTTCGATTTCAATTGGGCGTCTAACAAAAGTGGCGACAGAACGCTACCTGCTTGGCCGTTCACTGCTCTTTCGTAATCGTGCGCCACGCGTTCAAGCAGCCCACGGACAAGCCGAGGAGAAGCAGCGCCAGCGTCCACCGCGAGCCGGTTTGGAACTTACGATCGAGCCACAGCCCGAGAAGCACGCCAAGCGCCATCGGGACGACGACACTCCAGCCGACGGCGCCGATCAGACCGACGTATCTCCAGAAGGACTGCCCTTTCTCTCGCCGGCCTTTCTCGATAAGCTCTCGTTGGCGCCTAACGCGGGCTTCGAACTCGTCTTCCAGCTCCTCTTCGTCATCGCGAGCGCACATCCTCATACTCCATCAGCCGCCGCCAGGCGGCAATTTGCATCTTGTACAAAGAACGGGCAGAGCGGTAGGAGCGCTGACTTCCCGTCTCCCTCGCTTTGCGGATTTCCTCCTGGAGGCTCTCGAGGTTATCGCTCGCGTGCGCCTCCCGCACCGCCACCTGAACTTCATCCTTGGTCACCCGCAAGACGCCGTGCCGCACGGCGATATACGACTCGCGCTGCCCGCCGCTATCCTGATACCGATACACCAGGATCGAGGTCACCACCGCTGTCAGGTACGGCTCGTGGCGCGGAAGGATGCCGAAGCGCCCGCTCGGGTCCTCCGCCTGAACGTATGTCACTTCGCGGTCAAGAATAATTCGTGTTGGAGCGGTGACTCGCAGTCTCACTATTTAGCTCCACAGCTATCGGTTGCGGGTTTCGGATTGCGTATTTCGGATTGCGGATTTCGGATTGCCGATTCTCCACTCTCCCTTCTTCTCCTCCCTGTAGTTTTCAAAGGAGCGAGGGTAATGGCCAAAAGCTGGCGGCTTCTTTCAATCTCCAATCCACAATCCGCAATCATCAATAGATTGCTCCGATCATATAGAAGTCCGATTCGGGTTTCTCGTCATGTTTTCCGTCGAGAATCTCCTGGCAGCCCTGAAGGGTTTTCTCCAGCGTGACGCTGACTCCTTTCTTGGCGGTGAAGTGCTCCGTGGTGTGGAACGGCTGTGTGAGAAAGCGAATCAATCGCCTCGCTCGTTCCACAGTCCGCCGGTCCTCCTCGCTCAGCTCCTCGATGCCCAGCATGGAGATGATGTCCCTCAGGTCGCGATACTGGGCGATGACTCGCCGAACTTCGTCCGCCAGCTTTACGTGCTCCTCGCCGACGATCATCGGGTCCAGTAGTTTCGAGCTGGATTCGAGGGGGTCCACCGCGGGATACAGTCCCTGCGCAGCCATATCGCGCGACAGCACAATGCTCGAGTCCAGGTGCTGGAAGACGTGCGCCACTGCGGGATCGGTCAAATCATCCGCCGGAACGTACACCGCTTGCACGGACGTTATCGTGCCGTGGTCGGTGGAGCCGATTCGCTCCTCGAGGGCGCCTATGTCGCTGGCCAGTGTCGGCTGGTATCCCACCCGCGATGGCATACGCCCAAGCAGGCCCGAGACTTCCATACCCGCCTGCACAAAACGATAAACGTTATCGATAAACAGAAGCACATCTCGCTGAAGCTCGTCGCGAAAGTACTCGGCGATTGTCAGCGCCGTCTGACCGACCCGGAAGCGTGCGCCCGGAGGCTCGTTCATCTGGCCGAAAACGAGGACGGAGCTTTTCAGGAC
>JABMQX010000192.1 GCA_013203085.1 bacterium
CAGATGGAGAACGGAATCATGCAAGGGAAAAAGGCGAAGATCTCAAGACGCAATTTTCTCAAGGGGGCAGCCGCCATGACCGCGGCGACGGGCACGGGTTGGGCACAGATCGTGCCCCGCCACGTAGTGGGCGGTAAAGGGCATCTCCCCCCGAGTGAGACGGTCTACGTGGCTGGTGTCGGCGCAGGCGGCATGGGCGGGGTAGACATCCAAGAGGCTTACCGTGCCGGGGCGAAGGTGGTAGCCCTATGTGATGTTGACGACAGAAGGGCTGCGAGGACTTACCGCGACTTGCCCGACGCAACCAAATACAAAGACTTCAGGAGACTGTTCGATAAAGAGAAGAGCATTGACGCCGTCATCGTGGGGACACCCGATCATACCCACGCTGTAATCACGATGGCCGCTATGGAGCGAGGCAAACATGTATACTGCGAGAAGCCACTCGCGCATACCTTGCACGAAGTTCGGACCGTTGCCGAGGCGGCCCGGAAGCACAACGTCGCCACGCAGATGGGGAACCAGGGCCATTCATTTGATGCTATCCGTGCGTTCTGTGAATGCATCTGGGCCGGCGCCATAGGCGATGTCCGGCAAGTGCACGTGGTGGAAGGCGGCCATATCAATAGCCATATCGACAAACTCGGGAGAATCAACGAAGACCACAAGATTCCGAAGGCGCTCGACTGGAATCTCTGGCTCGGTCCCGCCCCCTATCGGAAGTACAACCCCATGTATCTGCCGGGAAGTTGGCGAGGATGGTCGCAGTTCGGCACGGGCATGATGGGGGACTGGATGTGCCACCTTGTCGATCCGGTGTTCTGGGCACTGGACCTGGGGGCGCCGTCGTCTGTTGTCGCCGAAGCCGAGGGATACGATCCCAAAAAGCACGGTGAGACATTCCCACGGTCCACCTTCGCGCGTTTCGAATTCCCTGCAAAGGACGACCGGTCACCTGTCACGCTGTTCTGGTATGACGGCGACAAATATGAACCGCCGCGTCCCGAGGAGATCAAAAAGGGTAAAGAGTTCATTCCTGTTCCACCCGCGTCGTGGGCTATGGGTCGCCCGTTCGGGGCCATGGTAGTCGGGGACAAAGGGAAGATCCTATACGGCTCACATGGAGCCGCGGGATGGCGAATCATACCTGAGTCCAAGATGAAGGAGTACACGGAAGAACACAAGAAAAAGTACGAGCCTCAGCCGGCCGACCTGCCGAGTGGATTGAAGCACCACAAGGATTGGCTCGATGCCTGCAAAGATGGCAAACGCTCAGGTTCGAATTTCGACTATGGTGGGCCGTTGTCAGAAATTGCGATGTTGGGCAATATAGCCCTACGCATGCTGGGGACCGAGCTGCAGTGGGACGCCGAGCACATGAAGTTCCCCAACTGCCCGGAGGCGAACCAATATATCCATTTCCCGTACCGCGAGGGATGGAGGCTCTAAGAGATCACGGGCTCCGCCCTTATCCGGAAGTAGTGCTACAAAATGAAAGTAACTCCATAGTAACGGCTGGTCCTCACCCGATGGCGATGAGCGGGTCCATATGGAAAATCTCGGCCGATACACGAATACGGAGGGTTATATCGTGCCTAACGATAAGCGGCTACCTGGTTGGGTTTGGGGATGCGGTATGGGGTGTCTGCGCATCATGCTGCTGAGATTGTCCGTTCTAAGCGCCGGCGTGTTTTTTGCCGGGATGGTAGGAGTTTTCATGGCCCCACCGGTCTCCGGACAGCCGCCTGTTCCTCCTCCGGCAAGAATCGAGGTTGATTGCTCTCAGCGTGTCGGCACAATACGCCCCATGCTCGGAGTGAACAATGGGCCGCAGGGCACATCCGGCGAAGACCTTACGAAGGCGTACAGGGAGATGGGCGTAGATTTCATCCGGACGCATGACTTCTACGGTCCAACCGACCTCCACGAGATATTTCCCGACTGGAAATCAGATCCGGCCAATCCGAAAAACTACCGCTTCGAGTCTTCCGACCAGAAGATCAAGGCGATCGTGGATGGCGGGTTCAAAGTCCTGTTCAGGCTCGGTGAAAGCTGGGGAGGACCGCGTAAACCGCCGCCTGATTTCGAGAAGTGCGCGGAAGTCTGCCGACGGATTGTCATGCACTACAACGAGGGATGGGCGGATGGTTTCCGATTCGGGATCAAGTACTGGGAGATCTGGAACGAGCCGGACATACGCTTGTTTTGGACGGGCACGCCTGAGCAGTTCTATAAGCTCTACGAGCTGGTGGCGAAGAAGCTCAAGAAGCACGACCCGACGCTCAAGGTGGGGGGGCCGGCTGCTTCGACTATCGGCCGAAGATATCTCGGAGATTTCTTGAAATACCTTAGCGAACACAACGTGCCGCTGGACTTCTATTCGTGGCATTTCTATGGGGGATTCATAGTCCTCTATGGGGGAGATGCGCGGACCCCTCAGAGGATAGACAAGAGAGTGCGGTCAGCTCTAAAACAGGCTGGATTCGAGAAAACAGAGAGCATCTGCGACGAGTGGAACTGGACGCTTTTCGGTCCGAACCGTCGCGGAGCGGGCAACGCAGCATTCACGGCGGCGGCGCTGATTGCCTTCCAGGACACGAGCGTTTCGATCCAGACGCGATACCGCGGTGATGACCATTTTCTGGGGATGTTCCTCCGCGAGGGCAAAATGGATAAGCCAGCCTACGCCTATAAAGCCATGCGGATGATGCTCGACACGCCCCAGCGTGTGCGGGTAACACCGTCGTATGGAGGATCTTTCGCAGCACTTGCCGGGCTTTCCGAAGATGGCAAAAAGCTCTCAGTTCTGCTGGCGGGCTATTCCCAACGAGCAGGGAAGCTTTCCATTGTGATAGACCACTTCGGCGAGGAGAACCAGAAGGCGACCCTGGCCATTTGTGTGTTGGATTCCAAACGCGACCTGGTCAAAATCGCGTGTCCGTCTGTTTCTGTCAGGCCGAGCATAAAGCTGGAACAGGAGTTTCACTGCCCGACCGTGCAGCTTCTCCAGTTCGAGCTTGATGATACCTGCGGGCCGGTCATGCAGTTGACTTTCAGTGACGCCAATGACGAGGACGGGGCCTTTGCTATTGCAGATGACGGAACGGTCTACTTCGCCTGGATCTCCGATCGAGTTGGTAACACCGATGTTTGTATGAAGTCGTCAAGGGATGGAGTCAACTGGAATGATCCCTGGCCGGTTGTGCAGACCCCAGTGGACGATCTCATGAACAACATGGTGCGGACGAGCGGCGGTCGAGGTCCTCTATGGGCACGACGATAGACACCGTCCCGGAGCAGGTCGCGTCCACCCTGGTGAATGCCAGCCAGTCGCCTTCTGCCTCAAGCAGGTCTCTGTATTGCACCTCGCAGAGTTGTGATCTCACCGCGTTCCAACTCAGGTGGGCAAAGCCATCAGCTCTGAGGTGCCAGCTTATTATGGCCAGGACGGACTCGGCATCGGACGGGTCGGTTTGCGAGAGGAACTCGTCGAGATTGCTGGTTCCGTCCTCGTCGAAGTCGCCATCCGGGGGTTGGTCGGTGTTGCCGAAGTATGCAGTCTCCCAATCATCGTCCATCCCGTTACCAGCGCCGGCATTGTCATGGTCTCTGCCGAGCCGCGTGTAGCCTGGCTTCATCCAGGAACCTGCCCCTTCTTCGTTTTGGGCGATCGGGCTCACGCTACACCGCCCGGGCTGGCTGTCGTTCTTGGCTTTCGGCTTTTGCTCTTACCAGGACATCACCCGATAAAAGCGCTCGTTGATGCCG
>JABMQX010000193.1 GCA_013203085.1 bacterium
CGCCGCAGATGGCAAGATCGCCATATCGGCGGACGAATTGAGAGTTTACTGGACGCTCGGGCGCCCATGCGAATGGCAAGGTCCCTGGGACGAAGTGAAGCTGAAATGACGGGCGCCGAAAGAAGATAGGGTGTCCCGATGTCCAATGGGTGACGAGGCAGGAGACATCTATGAAGACAATTGTCAAACCCGCTCACAAAGCATTCATCCTACTTTCCGGCGTTGCGCTGTGGACCGGCGTTCTTTGGACCGGTGCCATCGGAACAGAACCAGGTGATCCCATCAGTCCTCGTGCCACAGGAGTCGCAGCCAAATGTCCCAACGACATCGGCATCGCCGAGGCCCCCGGTGTGATTTTTGCCGATGACTTCGAGTCCTGGGGCGGTGACGGGGCGACGACACCAGCGGACAAGTGGCACGGCATCCGGATGAACCAGACGAGCCGTACCCGCGCGGTACCAGGCAACGTCAGTGCGGCTGGCGTCCAGGGCCCTGGCGAACGCGTTCTCGAAATCGCATGCTGGCATGAAAAAGGAAAATCTCAGGTGGGAGGGCTATGGCTCAAGCTCGGCAATTACAGCCACTCCAACGAGGGACTCGGGGATGGTTACGACGAGCTGTACGTCCGCTACTACATGAAGTTCGGTGAGAATTACCGGGCGGTTCGTAATCACGGCTCAAACCTCGGAGGACGGGACGTGACCATGAAGAATGCCGCCTGGGTCGGGATGGCAGGCATCCGGGACGTGTCCACCCGCGGGTATTTCTACTCGGGCCTCCAGCCTTGGGGGGAGCGAGGGAGTCGGGAGCTCGAGATGGGTTTTTACAGCTATCATTTGGACAAAAAGGGGCCCTGGGGAGCAAGGTACAAGGTCCGAAAAAGGATTCCCATTAGGGTCGGAATATGGCATTGCGTGGAGCGTCACATGAAGCTGAACTCGGTTGAACGCTCGACAGGAAAAGCAAATGCAGATGGACTCGAGGAACTTTGGATAGACGGTGAGTTGTCGATCCGGAAAGAGGGGTTGCGCTTCCGCCGTGTACCGCACTTGCGGATTGCCTCGTTCTCACTGGAGACCTACTATCACGGACTCCCGGAGGAGTTCGGTCGAACAAATCCGATCAAGGTCTACTTCGACAACGTCGTGATTGCGCGGGCCTATATCGGCCCAATCACGCCAAAGCGACTGGAACATGGGCCCAGGGGAAAAGCCATCGGTGATGCGGCGGCTATTTTTTTCGCAGTAACCTTTCAATGACCTCCGCATATTTCAGGAGCGCAAGGTAGTTGCGCAAAGAGTATCCGTTGTGCTTCAAGCCTTCCGCGGAGTAATCCCCCCCGTATTTTTCAGGATTCGACGGATGGACGCCGTCCCGGGAGATCAGGGTGGGCACATCATAGCCCTGATACTGGCTGAACTTCTCCAGCCCGCCATCCCAGTCCTCCGGACGCCGCTTGAGAATCTCAGCATGGTAGTCGGTCAGAGGAACCTTCAACTCCCGGGCGATTCTCCGAACTGCCTCGGCAAAGGCGGCGGCTTTTTCAGCCTGACCGTGTCGAGGCGGAATCGTGCTTAGAATGACGATTGTGCCGTTGTCGAGGCACTTCCTCACGACCTCTCTGGTTTTGACCTCGTATTCCTGAAGATCGAGCTCATTCAGGTCGTTGGTACCGAACATGAGAATGGCGACTTCAGGATTGAGGCCCTTGAGCCAGGTATCCACGTTCTGATGGGCCCAGCGAATCGTCATTTGTCCTTGATTCCCGTATTCTGGTCCCTTCCGGTCCCAACAATCTTCAAGCATGTAACCGTTCACTACCTCGAAAGCCTCGGCCATCCGTGGAGGTGCGTTCTTGCGATTGTGCCGCACGGTGAACCAAAAAGCGCGCGAAGCGGTAATCGAGTCGCCAAACTGGGCGAAGGTTCCGGGTTCACCGGTGAAGTTCGCGTGCACCCGTTTCATGGCCTGCACCCACTCCTCTTTCTTCTTTTCTGACCTGTTGGCATCCGTAGCCGGATCAGCAGCAGTTGAGAGGGCCAACTCCCCTGGACCAGGGCGGCTGCCCTGTCGGTTCAAGCCGCTTCCAGTGCCAGTGACATTCCCGGTGCTCAAGTCGCAGGGCTCCTCCAGACTGACCTTGTCGGAAGGCAGAGTCCTGAGCAAATCCGGCAGGTCATAGGCGAGGAGCGCGCCGTGAACCACGTTGACAAGGTGACC
>JABMQX010000194.1 GCA_013203085.1 bacterium
GCGAACGGAGCGGATGGTGCCGTCGAAAAGAAATGGCGACTGCCGGACAAGCTGGCGGTCGCCGATTGCATAACCATTGCCAATTTCACCGGCAAGAAGAAGGCAAGCGACATCCTCATCAAATCCCGCTACGACCACGTGTGGGCCTACGATAACAGTTTTTCCCTGCTGTGGGAGTGGGCCGGAAACACCGGACATCACCCCTCCCCGGACGATGTTGACGGGGATGGAAAAGACGAGCTTTTCTGTGGATACACCCTTCTCGACGACGACGGGCGGGAGTTGTGGCATCTGAAACCCGAACCCGCCGGGCACGCAGACACGGCGCGCATTTGCTGGAACCTCGATGGAAAGTCTCCCGGTCGCCCCTGGTATTTGACCACCTGCTGCGCGGGAAATGACCTTATCCTGACCGATTTCCTCGGCAAGAGACTGTGGCAGATGCGACCCGACGTTGTCTTGCATTTCCAGAGCGCGCGTCCCGCGGAACTTATGCCGGAAATTCCGGGGAAGGAAATCGTCGTGGACATCGCCGGGGACCCAGCATCGTCCCCTGACCGGCTGATCGTGCTTGACCTGCAAGGCAACATTCTGGGTTCCTACATGCCGGACTACACTCGCTTTCACGACGTCATTGATTGGGACGGGGACGGCGTGATGGAGATTATCATTCCACGAGCCGAAGGGCTTTTTGATGCGCGAGGCCGCCAGCTCGTTCGCTTCCTCAATCCACCCCCTCATCCCACCGACCGGGAAACGCCGTTTTGCTATGTCGCGGACATGTACAGAGATGGCAACGATGACGTTATTTTGCTCGACGATTCAAGCATTCGCATCTACAGTAATCCGAACCTCGCTCCCCGCAAACCAAAACCTCTTGTGATGAAGAGGTATTACAACTTCACCTTCTATTGAGCCTGCGGCGGGTGATTCGTCAAACAGGCTCAACCACGGCTTGCAAAGCGTGGAGGGCAACGTTTCCTCACAGAGGGTCATGGTTGCCGGTGGCGCGCGATTGTCGCGAATAGCCTGTGTCCGATCCTGCCGCGTAACCACAGGGGCGCCCCAAGATTCCTCAACGTTTGTCGGTTATCATTGTGCTAAGATAGAAGGGCTGACGGGAGAAAGAATTCTCGCTGCCCGTCAACCTTTCCCGGAAGCCAGAGATGACGGAGAATCTCAGGTGGAGTTGACCGAAGTCCAGAAGAAAGCAGTGGAGGTCACGGATCGGAACGTCGTGGTCTCGGCGGGAGCCGGCACTGGAAAGACGGCAGTTCTTGTTTCGCGGTTCATTAACCTCGTGCGCTGCGGGCTCGCGGAGGTGAACCGGATTCTGACGATCACTTTTACCGAGAAATCGGCGGAAGAGATGAAGCAAAGGATAGCCGAGGGGTTTCATCAGCTTGGGCTGAGAAAAGAGAAAACGGCCGTCGAAACCTCTTATATCAGCACAATCCACTCTTTTTGTTCACGGTTGATCAAGGAGAATCCTTTTGCGGCGGGAGTTGACCCCGATTTCGAGGTCGTGGACGAGATAGAGCGTCAACTGATGGTCGGCGAGCTTTTCGACGAATTGTTCTCGGAGGGAGAGGACGACTTCTTGGAGCTTGCGGAACATTACGGAGACAACGCCATCCGCCAGGCAATCATCGCCTACACTGACCTCTGCCGAAGCCTCGGCCGGGAAAGCGAATACATCGAGGAATTGCTGGCAGAACCGCAGGTTCTCACGAGAAAAGCCGAATCCCTCGCCGAGAAAAGAGCCACCGAAGCGATGCGAGAGATCCAGGAAAGACTGGAAACGCTATCGTCCCTCAAAGCCTCGGGAAGTTGGGAGGAGAAGCGGCAGAAGATCATCGCGCTGGGCGATTCGATTTCCGATGTTGATTCATTCCGGCAAGCCGCTGAAGCGATGAGGTCCGTAACCGCGAAGCTGCCGGGGGTGAAGAAGAAAGGCAATGAGAGAGCCGCTTGCCTCGAGGTCAGGAAGCATCTGTCGCTCATCAGAAGAATCGCAACACGGCGGGCGGCTGGAATCTTCTTCGACAAGGCCACGGAAGACATGTTGCTGCCGTACAAGGTTGCCCTCCTCAAGGGGACAGCTCTCTTCTGGCGGAAATATGAAGTCAGAAAAAGGGAAAGAGGCATCCTCGATTACGAAGACTTACAGCTCATAGCCAGAGGATTGCTGAGGGACAATCGGGAACTGCGGAGAGACTATGGCGAGCGATTTCGGTACGTTCTGGTGGATGAGTTCCAGGATATAAATTGGCTTCAAAAAGAGCTTATCGAGCTTCTGGCCTCCGAAAAAAACCTCTTCGTCGTCGGGGACACGTTTCAGTCCATCTACGGTTTCAGAAACGCCGACGTGGAGCTGTTCGTGGGCTTGATGGAGAAATGCCGTTCTTCGTCGAGGACACACAGTTGCGTCCACCTGAACCGGAATTTCCGCAGCGGCCAGAACCTGATTCATTTCTTCAACTTCTTTTTCTCCCGGCTCTTCCGATTGCGGATTGCGGTATCTTGTCAATCCTGTCAAGAATCTTTTGACAGGATAACAGGATACAATGCGGACTTTCACGCTCTGGAAC
>JABMQX010000195.1 GCA_013203085.1 bacterium
ATGGAAAGCTCCGGCATTTCCAGGCCGAGATTCGTGTCTCTTCAGCGGGTCACCAGAATGAGAAAAGCGCCTCGCTTCAGGAAATCAAAAACCTCTTTTCGAAAGCTGGGTTTGGAACCCTCGGTTCCGTATCTTGTTTATGATTTTTGGGCGGATGCGTTTCTGGGCGAGCAGAAGGGTTCCCTCACAACATTGGTAAAGCTGGCGGCATGCCGAATTCTCGCCGTGCACCCGAGGCTTGACCGCCCCCAGCTTCTTTCCACGAACCGGCATGTTACCCAGGGCGGCATCGAGCTCAGAGAGCTCCGTTGGGACGAAAGCCGTTGCGAGCTTCGGGGACGGTCCGACCTTGTTGGCCAGGACGATTACTCCGTGACGTTGCATGTTCCGAGGAACTACGAGTACCTCGAGATGAAAGCCAACTGCGAAGAATACAGAGCAGACACACGCCCATCTCATCTCGTTCGCCTGTGGTTCAGGAACAAGCGCGACAAGACCGTAACCTGGCGGGTGAAGTTCGAAAAGGTCGTTTGACTTTTCCGCCGACTCGCCGGCATCCTAACCCTTGAGAACGGCCATAGGGACCATTCGGGCGACGATCTTCGCCAGTCCGACTTCGGCGACAACGCGGACGACCTCGTCAATGTCCTTGTACGCCTGGGGCGCTTCCTGCTTGATGGCGTAGCGGTTCTCACAGATAAGGTGGATGCCCGCCATTGATTCCCGAAAATCCTCGTCGGTGATGACGCCAGCTCTTTTGACTTTCCCCTTCCTGCTCACGACGCCGGCAGCCTTTGTGCGGGACATTGTGCGGCCTGCGCCGTGATTGACGCTGTTGAGCGTTCTGGCGGACTCCTCGGTCCCGACGAGAATGTAGCTCGCCGTCCCCATAGAGCCGGGGATGAGAACCGGCTGCCCCACGTCGGCGTAGATTGTCCCGCCCATTCGGCTTTTGGGGAAAGCTCGCGTCGTGCCCTTTCGATGCACCCAGACCTCCTGCCCGAAATGCTCCTCCAGCTTGGCGATATTGTGCGCGACATCGTAAACGATCGGAAGGGGCATTTCGCCGTAAAGCCTTCGGAGATCGTGCCGGACGAGAACAGTCATCATTTGCCTGTTGACGAAGCCGAAGTTAGCCGCGCAGTGCATGGCGCCGATGTAATCAGCGGCGGCTTCCGTCCCGATGTCGAGGAAGCAAAGGTCCTTGTTGGGGGCGCGGTCGAGGCTCGCCTGCCTGGCTTTCGCCATGTAATCGCCCGCGATTTGATGCCCGAAACCTCTCGAACCGGTGTGAATCATGACCACCATCTGCCCTTGCCAGAGGCCGAACCGGCCGGCGATTTCGGTGTCGAAAACCTTCTGCACCTCTTGGACTTCGATGAAATGATTACCTCCCCCGAGAGTGGCGAGCTGGGACCTGCCTCTTTCCGCCGCTCTTCGGGAGATAGTGCTGAAATCGCCCTCCATGGAGCCGTATTCTTCGATCTTTTGGATATCCTCATTTTCGTCTTTTTCGTCCCTGACATCCCAGATTCGCCCTTCCTTTCGGGAGACCTTTCTGAGCCCTTTGACCCCGCGCTCGGCGACTACGCGGAAATCGTCCTCGGAGAGGCTGATATTTCTCTTTCCCTCGCCGAGCGGGATGTCCCTCCGAATAGATTCGGCAATCCTCACAGCCTCCTTTCGGTCCGCCTTCATCGGTGTCGTGACGACACGCATTCCGCAGTTGATGTCGTAGCCGACAGCCGCGGGCAAGATAATATCTCTGGTGGCGACAACGGAACCGATGGGCACTCCGTAGCCGACGTGAATGTCCGGCATCGCCAAGGCGCGAAACACCGACGGCAAGCACGCCGCGTTTTTCAACTGGGCAATCGCGTCCGGCTCCAACCTGATTTTATCGCTGGCGAAGATAGTCGCCTCGACGAGCATCCTGTCCTGCTTTTCAACGACGAGTTCGTAATCGCCTTTGCGTGTTACACTGATATCCATCCTTCGGCATCCTCACAGTTCGGAACAAGGTTGATTCGGCTTCTGTCTCTGCCGCTTTTGCTTGTACTGAAATCGGGGTGGATGTGTCAATGGGAAAGGGCCAAACGCAGCGATTTCGCAAGATGGCGGCGAATGGGGTAGAGGCTGGATCAGTTGGCGCTCGAAGAAGAGGGAAGCGGCCGGCTGTGGCCGCTTTTGGATGGCAGGGAGGCTAAGAGAAGGGGGCTGGGAGGATGGCGTTGGGGTCGTGCCTGAAGACATGGTCGAAGTGCCAGAAGGTGCACAGTTCGTTGAA
>JABMQX010000196.1 GCA_013203085.1 bacterium
GCATTGAGGATATCAGGTTGTTCTTCGAGAACGACCTGAGGTTTTTGGAACAGTTCTGAACAAGGCGCACGGACCCGGTGGCGCGGGCAAAGGCCGATTCGCCGCTTCGGAGGCGAAACCGGAACAAGAGGAGTGCTGGTCTCGATATGAGGGTTTCTTACAGGTGGCTCAATGAGATGGTGGAGACGGGGCTTCCTCCGGAGGAGCTCGCCGAAAAACTCACCATGGCCGGGATCGAGGTCGAGAAGATCGAGCGTCCGGGGGAGAAGCTTCACGGCATCGTCGTCGGCGAGGTTCTTTCCGTCGGTCGCCATCCGAACGCCGATAAACTGACCGTGTGCCGGGTTGACTCGGGCGAGGGGGAACTTCAGATAATCTGCGGGGCCCCGAACGTTAGAGCCGGGGCTAAAGTTGCTGTGGGTCTGGTGGGAGCGGTGCTTTCCGACGGCACCTCTTTGCGGAAACTGCGAAAAGCTCGGATTCGCGGGGTTGACTCGGAAGGAATGATTTGCTCCGAGATGGAATTGGGGTTGGGGGACGATGCCGATGGGATCATAATTCTCCCCGACGAGTACGAGGTGGGGCAAAAGCTGGCTTCCGCCCTGGGGCTTGATGATGCCATACTGGTCATAGACCTTACCCCGAATAGACCGGACTGCCTTTCCATTCTTGGTGTGGCGAGGGAAGTCGCGGCCATTCTGGATACGGAAGTCAAACCCCTTTCTCTGGCAATCGTCGAGAAGGATGAGCCAGCCTCGAAGTATGCGTCGGTCGTGACGGAAGATTTCGAGCTGTGTCCGAGGTATTGTGCGAGAGTGCTGACCAGCATTCGGGTAGGGCCTTCTCCCCTCTGGCTCAAGCAGAAGATAGAGCTGTGCGGGATAAGGGCGATCAACAATATCGTGGACGTGAGCAACTACGTTATGTTGGAGATGGGGCAGCCGCTGCACGCTTTCGACTTAGAGAAGTTGAAAGAGCACCGCGTCGTGGTGCGGAGAGCCGTCAACGGTGAGACAATCATCACCCTCGACGGGCAGGAGCGAGAGCTCACCGGGGACATGCTGGTTATCGCCGATGCCAAAAGGCCTATTGCCATCGCCGGAGTGATGGGGGGCGCAAATACCGAAGTGGACGAACAGACCACTTCCATTCTTTTGGAGAGCGCCTATTTCAAACCGTCTTCCGTCCGGCGGACATCAGGAAAGCTCGGGGTCTCAACGGAAGCGTCGTATCGTTTCGAGCGGGGAGCCGATCCCGAAGCGCAGGCGGCGGCCGCCACGCGGGCCGCCGAGCTGATGCGAGCCATTGCAGGAGGGGAGATCAAGAAAGGTGTCATAGAAGTCTCGCGGGGGGACTTACCCCGGCCGGAGGTTCGCGTCCGCAACAGCCGCGTCAATCTGGTTCTGGGGACATCCATTCCGGACGCTCAAATTGAGGATGCCTATCGTCGCCTCGGTTTGCAGGTTCTCAAGAAGGAAAAGGATGCCGTCGTTCTCAAGCCTCCATCGTTTCGCAGAGACCTCGTCCAGGAGATTGATTTCGTGGAAGAAGTAGCCCGCATCTTCGGGTACGATCGCCTTCCAACCCCTGTGACGCGGCCAAGAATCGGCGTCACAAAGCGGGACCCCTGGCAGGTCTTTGAGGCGCTGACGAAAAACGTGTTGACAAACTACGGGTTCTTTGAAATAATCTCTTCCGATCTCATCAGCGAGCGGCGTTGTCGCCAGATCGTTGATTTGCTCTTTGACGAGCCGGTGGAAGTGCTGAGGGTGCTCAAACCGGTCAGCGCCGAGAGGGATGTGCTCCGACAAAGCCTCTTGGCTGGTCTTCTTGAGTGTATGGCAAGAAATCAGAGCCAGAGGCCAGATCGTATTTCGCTGTTCGAGGTGGGGCGTGTTCGGCGCCGAGCAGAGAGCGGCGAAGCGATAGAAAGGACTTCCCTCTGTCTGGGGATGACCGGATGCTCCCGGGAGAAAGGTTGGGACCTTTCCCAGCCAGAAGTAGATTTCTACGACCTGAAGGGGGTTGTGGAAGGCTACCTGTGCTGGCTGGGGATCGAGCGGGTGAGCTTTCGCGAGGTCCAAAAGCCTTTGTTCCATCCGGGAAGAAGCGCCTCGATTTTCGCCGACCGAAAGGAAATCGGGCACATAGGTCAGTTGAGTGGGAGCGCTTATGACGCTTTCGACTTAAAGCCTGTGGCTATTGCGTGCGAGATGGACGCCGAGTCCCTTGTGGGGCTGATGGACTTCTCGGTGAAGTACCGGAAACCTCCGGTTTTTCCCGGTTCGTCGAGGGACATAGCGATCATCGTTGATGAGAAGATAACGTATGGAGAAGTCCTTTTTGCCCTCCGGAAGAAGCGGTCGAAGATACTGGAGAGCATCGAGCTTTTCGACGTGTATCGCGGCGAGCAGATCGGAGTCGGCAGGAAGAGCATGGCGTTTTCATTAAAATACCGATCAAAACGTGGCACTTTAACAGATGAGGAGGTAGAAGCGGCCCATTCAGCAATCAGGTCGTCCCTGATTAGGGAGTTGGCTTGTGAAATAAGGGAGAAAGAAGAGGAATAACCGGTATTTCGCTCTCCCGCTCGGGTGAACCGGTAACAGAGCGCGAGTTCTCATGGGCATGTACGAAAACGGTGTCATAAGTGTTCAGATCTTTGGCAAAGAGTACCCCATAGCAAGCGATCAGAATCGCGAGTATATCCGAAAACTGGCTGATTACGTGGACAGCAAAATGAATGAGATTGCAGCCTCGGGAGATGCCTTTGCTTCGGGGAAAATCGCCGTTCAGGCTTGTCTTAACATCGCTGACGATCTGATGAGAACAAGGAACGAAAAGGAACAGTTGATCAGAACTATCCACGGGAGGATTTCAAACGTTGCCAAGATGATCGAAGACAGGCTGAAGAAAAAAAAGTCCTGTTCGCAGGTCAAGAGAAACCGCCGTGGATAATGCGAAAGACTTACCCTACCATGCCCGTAGCACAACGCTTAATCTTTGAGCCAACATCACTAACTCGGGAGCTTCGATTGGGTCGCTTTTGCAAGTACCTCTCGGAAAGCATGTAGCACCCTTGAGGGCACCCACTTTGACGGACAAGCGTTCAAAGATTTCGTTGATACGGCATTGAGGTAGGGTTTTTTTATGTCCTCAGGGGGCAGGAAGGTGATCCGTTGGATCTCTTTGGCGACGAATGCCCTCGACCGCGGGAGGATACGCCCACCGTAGCTCCCCTGGCTACGCGGATGAGGCCCGCTTGTTTCGATGAGTTTGTCGGACAGGAACACATCCTCGGTCCGGGCAGGCTCCTGAGAAGAGCGATCGAATCGGGCAAAATCGGCTCCGTAATCTTCTACGGTCCGCCCGGAACCGGCAAAACGAGTCTCGCCAACATCATCGCCTCCGCCACCGATAGCGCTTTCGTTCAGATTTCGGCAGTCGCCTCCGGGGTCCGGGACATCAGGTCCATCGGCCAATCGGCTCGCCAGAGGCTTCGCAGCAGGGCACAGCGTACGCTCCTTTTCGTTGACGAGGTTCATCGGTTCAATAAAGCGCAGCAGGATGTGTTGTTACCCTTCGTCGAAGAAGGGATCCTCTCTCTCATAGGGACGACTACCCACAACCCCTTCTTTTACATCAGCGCTGCTCTGGTGTCCCGCTCTCGGCTTTTCGAGTTTCACCCCCTCTCCGACGAGGAGATTGAAATCATTCTCCTGCGAGCGTTAAGTGACTCGGAACGAGGGTTGGGGAGGTACGGCGCCAACCTCACGAAACCCGCCCTGGAGCACATCATAACCGTTTCAGACGGCGATGTGAGGAAGGCTCTGAACGCTCTGGAATTGGCGGCGGTCACCACGCCGCCCTGTCCTGACGGGGTGATTGAGATCACCTTGCACGTCGCCGAGGAGTCCATTCAGAAAAAGGCCATCGTTTACGATGGGGATGGTGACGCCCATTACGACACCATATCCGCCTTTATCAAAAGCATGCGGGGGTCCGACCCCGACGCGGCTCTTTACTGGCTCGCCAAGATGCTGTATGCCGGGGAAGACCCCCGGTTCATCGCTCGAAGGATCGTCATCTGCGCCGCGGAGGATGTTGGGAACGCAGACCCTCAGGCGCTGATCCTTGCCAATGCCGCCCTTCAAGCGGCAGAGTTTGTCGGGATGCCCGAGGCGCAACTTCCCCTCGCGCAGGCAGTCATCTACATCGCGACTGCGCCGAAAAGCAATTCCACCATGAAAGCTATCTCAAAAGCTATGGCCGATGTCAAGCAGGAGAAAACAGAGGCGGTCCCTGAGCATCTGCGAGACGCAAACTATCCCGGAGCCAAGAGACTCGGGCACGGCGAGGGGTACGAGTATCCCCACGATCATCCTTCGCACATCGTGGAGCAGGAGTATCTTCCCCGCGATGTCGCCTATTATCAGCCATCCGATCAAGGGCATGAAAAAGAAATCGCAAGGAGAATTGAAAGCTGGAAAGACAAGCTGAAATCAGGAAGACAATCCGTAGCCAGCGGAGACAGTTGACCACGGACGAAGTCGAATCGAAGAGCAGAGAGACCATCGAACGATTCGTGGACCTGCCGGAATACGGTCAGTCGAGCTGTATCATGTTGTACTGGTCTTGTCACAATGAAGTGCACACGCACGACCTTGTGCGAAGTGCCATCGAGAAGGGCAAAAGAGTGCTCCTGCCGAGATGCGACACACAGCGCCGGCAGATATATCCTCACCGGGTCACAGACCTGTCGCGGGACCTGGAGGTGGGCCCCTTCGGTATCCTTCAGCCGAGAGAAAACGCCCCGGAACTGTTTGACCTCGAAGAAATCGAGGTCTGCGTCGTGCCCGGGATCGCCTTTGACCGGCAAGGCAATAGAGTGGGTCGGGGACTGGGCTATTACGATCGTTTCCTTCGAAGGCTCGACGAAAAAATAAAGAGGATCGGCGTGGGTTACGCATTTCAAATAGTGGACAAAATATACCCCACCGACGGCGACGCCAGCTTAGACAAGATAGTGACGGAAAAAAAGACGCTGGTCGCGCCCCGTCGGTGATTAGATAGAGGAGAAAACTTATGATAATAATCAGCACCGTAGGCTTTTCTTCGTGGCTCGCTTGGCTATTCGGTGTGGCCAGCAACGTGTACCTCATTGGGGGGCTGGCGCTGCTGGCGGGCATTCTTCTTGGCTATCTGGGGGGACGACTCGTCGCCCGAAGTCGCCTGCGCTCCTCGGAGGAGCAGGCGAAAAGAATCGTCGCAGACGCGATTCGAGACGCCAAGCAAGAGAAAGAGCGGCGTATCTTGGAGATAAAGGACGAGCAGTTGAGGTCCCGTGCCGAGTTCGAGAAGGAGACCAGGGAGAGCCGACGCGAGATAAGAATGCTCGAGAAGCGAATCCAGCAAAGGGAGGAAATCCTCGACAGAAAGGTTGAAGTCCTTGAGAAGAAAGAAGAAGGGGTGGCCAGCAAGAGCAAGAACCTCCGAAAAAAGGAGGGCGCCTTGTCGAAAAGGGAGGAAGAACTGAAGGTCCTCGAGGAACAAGCCAGCAACCAGTTGCAGAGATTGTCGGGATTGAGCCGGCAGGAAGCCCGAGAAATCCTTCTGTCGCGCGTAAGGGAACAGGTCCAGTCCGACGCCGCCGCTCTCGTCCGCCGGATTGAAACGGAGGCGAGAGAGAAAGCCGACAAGGTCGCAAAGAACATCATCGCTCAAGCCATTCAGCGATCCGCCTCGGATCATGTGGGCGAGGCGACCGTCAGCACGGTCGCCCTTCCCAATGACGAGATGAAGGGCCGCATCATCGGGCGCGAAGGGAGAAACATCCGATGTCTGGAAGCGGCAACCGGAATAGACGTAATCATAGACGACACGCCGGAGGCTGTCGTCCTGTCCGGTTTCGACGCGGTCCGCAAAGAGGTCGCCAAAATCTCCCTCGAAAGGCTCATGCTCGATGGCAGAATCCACCCCGCTCGTATCGAGGAAGTCGTGGCAAAGGTGAAGAAGGAAGTGGACACGGCTATCCGCGAGGCGGGGGAACAAGCCGCCTTCGATGTGGGTATCCACAACCTTCACCCAGAATTGATAAGACTCTTGGGGAGACTTAAGTTCCGCACGAGCTACGGCCAGAACGTGCTTCATCATTCGGTTGAAGTCGCTCGGCTGATGGGGATGATGGCGGGAGAACTGGGTGTGGACATCCGCATGGCGAAAAGAGCAGGTCTTCTTCATGACATCGGCAAGGCAGCCTCTCATGAGGTCGAGGGTGCCCACGCCCAGATAGGGGCGGACTTTGCCAAGCGCTATCGGGAGCATCCGATTGTCGTCAACGCGGTCGCTGCTCACCACATGGAGGAGGAGGCAAGAAGCATCATCGCCGTCCTTGCACAGGCGGCTGACTCCCTTTCCGCGGCGAGACCCGGCGCGCGATCGGAAACCCTCGAAATCTACATAAAGAGACTCGAGAGGTTGGAGGGAATTGCCAATTCCTATCCCGGCATTGATAGGGCTTACGCCATCCAAGCAGGGCGAGAGGTTCGCGTAATTGTACACCCGGATAAGGTCAGCGACGACCAGGTTCTCTTGCTCTCGAGAGAGCTCGCCAAGAACATCGAGAAGGAACTGGATTATCCCGGGCAGGTTAAGGTCACAGTCATCAGGGAGACACGAGCCGTGGAGTTCGCGAGATGACGTTACATCCCCCTTGCTGAGAGAAAACATGCGTTCGCCTGCGGAGGGAGGAGGCGAGCGCTAAGAGTAAGGGGGGCAGGTGCCCCGTTCTTCCTCAGATGGAAATGTAAGATGAACATTCTTTTCGCGGGAGATATCGTCGGAAAACCGGGAAGAAGGGCGGTCGAAGCGCTGTGTGCCGGCATTAAAGAGCGATACGCTATTGATTTGTTCATCGCCAACGGGGAGAACGCAGCCGGAGGGTCGGGCATAACGACCGATATGGTCTGGCAGCTTCACTCTTTCGGCGTTGACGTAATTACCATGGGGGACCACGTCTGGAGACAGAAGGACATCCTGAATGTAATTGATGAAGACCGCCGCCTCATCAGGCCGGCGAACTTCCCCCCCGGAACACCGGGGGCCGGCAGCACCGTCGTGGAGGTTCCCGGGCGAGGCAAGGTCGGCGTGATTAACGTCCTGGGGCGGGTTCTGATGTTTCGGCTGCCGCTGGATTGCCCTTTCCGCGCGGCGGAGAAGGAACTCGAAGAGATAAGAAAAGAAACGAAGATCATCATAGTGGATGTCCATGCGGAGGCAACGTCTGAAAAACTCGCCTTCGGTCGGTTTCTGGACGGGAGGGTCTCCGCTGTCGTAGGAACCCACACGCACGTTTTGACTGCTGACGAGGTTGTTCTCGAGGGAGGCACTGCTTATATCACAGATTGTGGTATGACGGGACCTTTCCGTTCGATTCTCGGAAGGCAGATTGAGCCGGTTCTCAAGAGCTTCGTGACCAGGATGCCCGCTTATTTCAAGGTGGCCAAGGAGGATGTCAGGTTGACGGGAGTGGTTCTGGAAATTGACGAGGAAACAGGGAAAGCGTGTCGCATAGAGAGAATCCAGGTGAGATTGGAGGACGAACGCGAGGCGATTGCAGAGGGTCAGGAACAATGATCCCGCGAGGCATCAGCACTCAGCAAGAATCTCCGAGAATCTATTCGGTGTCGCAGTTGACTCGCGACATAAAGACACTCCTGGAGACGAAATATCCGGCAGTCCGGGTCGAGGGTGAGATATCGAATTTCCGCCTCTCGCCGACCGGGCACGCCTACTTCAGTCTCAAGGACGAGTTCTGCCAGATGTCCGCGGTCATCTTCCGGTCGCAGCTCCGCGGCCTGTCGGCCCCTTTGAAGGACGGCATGAGAGTTGTCCTCTCCGGCAGCATCGGGCTTTACGAGAGACGCGGAGAGTATCAGATAATCGTCTCGAGGGTCGAGGAGAAAGGGGTCGGCGCTCTGCAAATCGCCTTCGAAAAGCTCAAGAGAAAGTTGTTCGAGGAAGGGCTGTTCCGTCCCGAGCACAAGAAGCCCATTCCACTGCTTCCCCGCCGGATAGGCGTTGTCACCTCCCCGACGGGCGCGGCCATCCGCGACATTCTGAATGTTCTCGAAAGAAGGTTCTCGAATCTGCATATCATTCTCAACCCGGTGAGGGTGCAGGGCTACGAGGCCGCTGGTGAGATCGCGACTGCCATTTCCGATTTCAGCCGTATGAGCAACGTAGATGTCATTATCGTCGGGCGGGGAGGGGGAAGTCTTGAGGACCTCTGGGCTTTCAATGAGGAAGTCGTCGCCCGCGCCATCTACGCCTCGAAAATCCCCATCATTTCCGCCGTGGGGCACGAGATAGATTGGACAATAAGCGACTTCGTCGCCGACGTCAGGGCGCCCACTCCCTCGGCAGCCGCCGAGCTCGTCATTGGACGGAAGGACGAGATGGTCGAACGAATCAGTGCCTTTCGCGACAGGCTTTATCACTACGCTTCTGCGCTTTTGGCAGATTCCCGCAGGAGGGTGGACATCGCCAGACAGAGCTATGTTTTTCGTCAGCCCGGAGATTTGGTCAAGCAATACCGGCAGCAAGTTGACGAGCTGCTGGATAGGTTAAGCCTCCTCTGCCGCCATCACCTTGAGATTTCCGCTCAAAAGGTTCAGAGCCTGGGCAGCCGCCTGGAATCGCTCAATCCGGAAAGTGTCCTCGCGAGAGGATACAGTATAACTCTGGACATAGCCAACGGCACAGTGATATACCATGTGGCACAGGCGGAAATGGGGAGAGAAGTCAGGACACTCGTCAGGGATGGTTCCTTCATTTCCCGGGTCTCCGATGTCCGTCCGGGAGGTGCTACCTGGAGAACCAAGAGCAATGGGAGCTCCCGCGAATAAGAAAGAAAAAAGCTTTGAGGCAGCCCTCAAGAGACTGGAAGAGATCGTCTCCGAGATGG
Organism: bacterium; assembly: GCA_013203085.1. GTDB lineage: Bacteria > Auribacterota > JABMQX01 > JABMQX01 > JABMQX01 > JABMQX01. Next base: position 8,966 of record JABMQX010000196.1, read on the forward strand.
AGCGAGGAGACCTCTCCCTCGACGCCATGCTCAAGAAGTTCAACGAGGGAATGGGGCTGTCTCAGTTCTGTTCCAGGAAGCTTGACGAAGCTGAGAAAAAAATCGAAATCCTCGTGAAGAAGGAGGGAGGTTCAAAGACCCGCGAGTTCTTGGCATCCTCGGAAGCTGCCCCCGATCGTGAAAGCTCCAAAGAAGGTTTCGAGGGAGACGAGGAAACGCCCGAGGAGGAAGGCGGCGAGGACGGAGAACCCCTGTTCTGATCGCCTTGATCGAGCGTGTTACTGCCGGGCGGGAGTTGCGAGTGGCACTCCCGGTAC
>JABMQX010000197.1 GCA_013203085.1 bacterium
AGATCTTGCCACGGAGGAGAGAGTTCAGCCACTGAGCATCAACGTGCCCAGCGCGATTGTCCTTCCCAGCGTCCCAGTGTCGCGTTCTGCTGTGCCCATGCCTTACGATTCCGTGGGAATGCGAACGATAAGCGAAAAAACGCGTGATTTTCCTCGCTACGCATGTTAGTTTCATTTAGACTGTGGGCGTGACTGCACGGCACTCTGATGAGGGCCCATTGCAGAAATGCGGAACGCAGGAGTTTGATCAAGGGGAGGATGAGCAGATGAACTCGCCACAGGAATCTGAAGCGTTCAGACATGTTGTTGGGGAACATTTTGAGATGTCAATCGCCCCACTCGGTGCCGGTGAGTTAGAGAATGGCGTCCATAATCCCACGCAAGCTCGAGATCGCCTGTTCACGAACAGGCGCACCCCAAGGTCGCCAGCCCCAAGGGCCTCCTTCTGCAGTAACTCTCACACTCGCTTCGGCGAGAAAAGGAAGTCCTCCTGTGGTCGAGATATGGTGCTCCGGCACAGTCGTCTCGTTCCCGCTCTCTTCTTGTTCCTATTGCTTCGTGCCCCCATTGTCTTTTCCCAAGAAGCGTTGGAGTTGCGGATTGAAGCCAAAGGTTCTCAGCTTGAGCTCCGATGGCAGTCCGAGCTGGTACTGCCATCGGGAGCCAAGATATTTCCAGACTACGAAATCCAGAGAAGTCGGGACCTCATAGCCTGGGAACGCATTGGCAACATAATCGGGGGCGGAACTGGCGTTTCCGGGGAAGTCTTGACATACACCTTCAACCCAGAAGGCAAGCAGGCTTTTCTTCGTGTCTTCGGCAACCTCGGACAAGGTTTCGCCAAGCTAACCGGGGAAGGCGGGGCGGAGGTTTTCGGATATTCGTCGAGGTTCGCACAGGAAATCGAACAAATAGGGCAGATTTCACCAGAAGAATTTGCGAACCGATATCAAACGCATGCCGACTACCTTCATCAAATCAGCTGGGATCCAACTACAGCTGCGTTTTGGGAGGCATTCAACACAGACCCGATAGCATACAACGAGAGCTTGAGTACCGGCGCGGGCGAGCCTCGCTCGTACGACTTCCGCCTTAATGAAGAAGAACTGGCGGTGTTCAAGAAGTGTGGTTTTGTCGTTAGTGAACGGCTTGGAGCGCCCACCTTCGCAGAGGTGTTTTACAGGCTCTATAACGACGACCTTCCGGTTTTTGTTTCAGCCGACGCCATCCTGCATGCCTGGCATCGCTCGTATCTGGCCATGCTGGAGGAACTCGAGGAAGTCTATCTCTCTGATGCCCTCGGCCAAATTCTCAGTTCAATGGCGGAGCGGATTCCTGATGCCTGGGATAACCATGGAGACGGAGTGTTATCAGAGAGCATTCTCGATGCAGACTACTTCCTCGCGGTCGGCCGTTCTCTGCTCGCAGGGAGCGCGGTGCCTACCTATCTGCGACAAGATCAGAGAGTCTCCCAAACTCTCGATGCGATCAGCCGCGAGCAACTGGAGGAATTTGAACTGTTTGGGCGGCGTCGCGTCGTGGACTTCTCCCAGTTCAAAGTCCGTGGCTATTATGAGGAAACTGAACGTCTCAGGCGCTATTTCAAGGCAATGATGTGGAATGGGAGGATTGATTTGCGCGTGGCGGGGAATCCGAAAGAGGACTCCCCGCGAGAGCTCGGTGCGGCGATTGTCCTACACGATCTTCTGGATAAGTCGGGCCGGTTCGACCTGTGGCTGGAGTTCGACGAGATACTCCAAGCTTTTGTAGGCTGGACCGATTCCATGACGTTTGCCCAACTGTCTGACCTCCTGAGCGCGGCGGGTATTCATTCTCTTGCAGACGTGCATGGAATGGAGACTCTGGAAAGGCTGCAGTCGGAGATTGCGAAGGGTCAGATAGGAGTTCAGAACATTCGGGGTCATTACTACAAATCCCCGTTTGGCCCAGGGCAGATAAGGCTGCCAAGGTCTTTCACTGTATTTGGACAGAAGTTCGTCTTAGATAGCTGGGCTTTTTCCAAGGTGGTGTTCGACGACATTATCTGGGATGAGGACGGTGTTCCCGGCGTGGAGGATAAAGTGTTGCGCCGTATTCCCAGTGCGTTGGATGCGGCATTTGCAGTTTTCGGTAACAATCAGGTTGTCCCAGAACTCGTATCTCGGATAACCGATCACGAGGGGCGGAAATTCCGTGATGGTCTCCCCTACCAACACAACCTGGCAGCAGTGCGGAATGTTGTCGATAGTCAAAAAGACAGTACTTGGAAAGACAACATCTACATGTGTTGGTTAGCAGCCCTGCGCGAGCTCTCTGGTCCAACGACCGGGGCGGAATATCCAGAGAGCATGCGAACCAGAGCCTGGGCGATGAAAACACTAAACACGCAACTGGCCTCATGGACCCAACTTCGTCACGACACGATCCTCTACGCTAAGCAATCGTACACAGGTGGGCTGATCTGTTCTTATCCGGCTGGGTTCGTGGAACCCCGTCCACGGTTCTGGCAGCGCATCAAGGAAATGGCGCTACACGCTGCCGCTCTGATAGAAGGCGTAACATTCAACAGCACGGGTCAAGGAGCCAGTTTCGCCAGGTCTCAGGAGAGTCAGGTGGGCTTCCTGCAGCATTTCTCTGAAGTAGTAGGGACGCTTCAAGGGATTGCCGAGAAGGAACTTGTTCAAGAAAGTTTCACTCCCGAGGAGACGGCGTTTTTAGGGGATCTTATTGAGAGACAGCTGGATTATATCGGGCAGCGGCTTTACAGCGGCTGGTATCCCAGCATCTTCTACAGAAGGTCCTTTCGGGCTGATTCTCCCACGTTCCAAGGGCATGGGGCAGACAAATGGGACGCACTCGTCGTGGATGTGCACACTGATCCGCCTGACCTAATAGCGGGCGATCCAGGATGTGTCTTGCACGAAGGTGTGGGCAACCTTCATCTGCTGATGATAGCCGTTGATAATGGAGATGATCGAATGGTGTACGCCGGGCCCGTATTGAGTCATTACGAATTTGAAGTCGCGGGCGTCTCGCGGATCGCGGACTCAGAGTGGAAAGATGACGTGGGAGCGAAGAATCTGCCCCCGAACCCAGATTGGACGGAAAGTTATCTGATTCCAGGTCCCTGCGACGTGCCCCCACGCTACAAGTAATCTGGTGAGAAAATCGCAGAAGCCAACTTTGTGATGCATGCGGTTAAGGTGCCCACCCTAATCAGTCTCCCCGCCTCAGTTCTCTGAGGCCTAAGGTCTCAATCGCCTTGCGCCAGCGCGCGTCACCTTTTCCCGATGCTCTCCATGACCAGGTCAACGGCACACCGTCCACAGTGGGGCCTTTGCGTCTATCGCGCCGATTAAATGCGTTTTTGGCCGAAAACGGAGCGATGCACAGGTTATTCAGCGGAGCGATACCGGAGACGACTCGCTTCTCGCTTTTTCATATAAAGTTCGGTAGACTCGGACAGCATTGTTTTGAGACTGGACTCAACGTAATTCTTCTGGGTGGCAGGCGATTGAAGGATTTCCGAGAGAGTGGCAATTTTTTGGCTTGCCGGTTCCGACGTCAAGCGAGCGTTGGAAGAAAGGGGGAAAACACGAGAAGTAGGGTAAGAGTTACAGCCTCGGTACTGTTCGCAGTGTTGTTCCAGATCTACTTGATTCAGACAGCAGATGGTCAAGCAGAATTGCCTGTCTCGCTGACAGTAGTCTTCCCAGAGGGTTCTGCCGGTCCCGTTCCAGTGACCGTTGGTGTGCCGTTGACAGCTCAAGCTCCTTCGTCGGACAAGCTTACTGTACTGACCACCTCGGGACCAATTCCGACGCAGATCCGCGAGGTGGTGGTACTCGGACAGGATCGACAGATGACGTGGTATCTGGTGGACTTCCAGGCGGAGCCAGGCGGCGCGTATTCTCTCGGCGAGGGCACCGCGCCGTTGCCGTCACCCCGGGTGACAGTCGCCGGGTTGCCGGGCGGGGGCGTTGCCGTGGACACAGGAGCTGGACATTGGGAGATTCCGGCCGCCAGCGACCTCCTCGGAAGGGTGACCGGGGCGACCGGGGAGACCTTATTGACAGGCGGCAGCTGGGGCGAGAGCAGCGTGCCCGCCGACCTGGAAGTTGTGGACGAAGGCCCTTTGAGGGCAATGGTCCGGGTGCGCGCTCGAGAAGCCGTTTGTGGTCTCGACCTGGCTGCACGACTCCACTTCTATGCCGGCCTTCCCTGCGCGAGGATGCGCATCACACTGACCAACAACCGGCGCGCCCTGACCTGGGCTGAGGCACCCGATGCTGACAATGGCGAATGCAGTTGGCCGGAACCCAGCCAACCTGTCTGCAACGGTCTTTTAAGCCCGAACCGCGTCGAGGTTGAGGACATCACATGGGTATTGAGCCTTGCCAACCCGCCTTCTGAACCTGACGAAGTGCTTTATCAAGATTCAAGTGGGACCGATCGCTGGAATTACTACGCTGACCTGCGGGCGACTTTGGGCCTGCAGCAGGTCCCCCGCATGCAGGGCGGCGCCACATTTCGCGGCTTTCGTCACACGCGAGGCGGCCAGTTGACAGCTGAGGGGGATATCGCTGACGGCACAATGGCGGGGGGCGGCGTGCGGCTTGACGTGCCGTGGTTCCGCGAGCTGTTCCCCAAGGCTCTGAGGAGGCGAGGTGGCAGTCTGGAGTTTGGAATCTTTCCCGAGGAATTCTCCACCGTGCATCGCCTGCGAGCGGGCGAGCAGAAGACGCACGATGTCTGGATCAGCCTCGATCCGGCCGTGAGGCCGGCGTCGCCGGTGTACGCTGCGCCGGACCTTGACTGGTTGCGAGCCACGCACGCTCTCGGTTACATCGGGCCGCGTCTGGAAGGGAGATTCCAGGATTACGAGGAATATCTTGACGCTCAACTTGATGATACTCAGCACACCCGGGACGACTGCAACAACGACCTGAGCGAATGTGCCACGAGCATCCTCGATGCCCGCAGGCGGTGGGATTACTTCGGCTGGACTGACTTCGGTGACGTGCCGACTGACTTCGAGAACTCCCGCAGCCCATACAACCTGAAATACGATATGAACCTCGGGTTTCTATACCAGGCACTGCGGACGGGAGATGCCGACTGGTGGGATTGGCGCATGCGGCGAACGTCCATTTTGCGGACATAGACATCTTCCATACGCGCAAGCGCGCATATGATGTGGATCGCTACTGGTGGGAAGGTGGGTCCTGGGGACACAGTTACCATAACGAGCAGGGATTGACCAATCCCCATCGCAACTGTGGGCAGCCGGCACCGGACACGTACTGGGGAGCGAGCGGCATGGTGGCCTGGACCCTGGTGACAGGTGACGATGTTGTGCGCGAGGCAGCTCTTGAATTGGCCGACAACACCCTCTGGCGGGCACGGAACACGACCGACACCGAATGCGCCCGCACCGCCTGGGGCGGTGGCAATGGGGAGGGATATATGCTCTGGTGGGAAGAGCATCCGCCCGCGCGGCCCGTGGCTAACACCCAGCGCATCCTGGCTTGGGCGTGGCGGCTAACCGGCGATCAAGCCTACCTGGACGGCGCCGCAGGCGCAGCCCGCTGGTATCAATGCGAGAGCGACCGCTTCGGGGGGGCCAGTTGGCCGGAGGCGCTCCTTGCCCGCAGCATGGCCGAGTACATCATTGCGGCGCGGGATGCAGGAATTGATGTTGACCCTGCGGCAGAACCGGGCTTGACGAGTCTTTTGCAGGCTATGGCGAGCCCGAACAATCTCACTCGCGACGGCGACCGCGCGTGGTTCAGCAGCTACA
>JABMQX010000198.1 GCA_013203085.1 bacterium
CTTTACTTCTGCGATAAGAAAGGGAACGTCCGGATTCTGCCGCGAGAGATGAAGGAAGATTTCGCAAGACCAAAGCTCTTTGAAGCCAAGTAGAAAGGCAACTCTGAGAAGAAAGCACACTCACATCACTGCACGCAACAAAGCAATTGGTTATCCAACTATCACAAGAGGAGGGAATTCATGGGTAAACGTCTATTGACTCTGATTTCTGTGGTGGGAATTCTCGTGGTGGCGGGTGTCGCCCGGGCAGAGGAGCAGGCGGGGTTGTTTCCACTGGGGAGGTCGTGGGCAGGGGATAGGGAGCTCCCTCGTCCCTTCGGAATCGGGCTGAACTTCTACCACCAGGAACAAGACTACCATCTCACAAGCCTGACGGTGAATCTGCCGAACGTCGGCCTGGCAGAAGCTGCCGGCGTTGGGGTCGAAAACACAACCAACGAGGTGGACGTGAAGGCGGACCTCTGGCTGCTGCCTTTCCTGAACGTCTTCGCCATCGTCGGGGACGTTGACGGGGAGACGACCGTTGACCCGGGCCCGCCTTTGAGCGAGCTGGAGGTGGACTACGAGGGGCTGGTCTATGGGGGTGGACTCACCCTGGCGGCGGGTGGAAAGCTGTTTTTCGGCTCGGTGACCATGGTTCTCACAGGGACGGAGTTGGATACGTCGAGTTCCTCGGTGGAAGCATGGGTCCTCATGCCCCGGTTTGGAGTCCACGTGGGGCGCATGGCATTCTGGGTCGGCGCGATGTACCAGGAGGCGGAGGAGCGACACAGCGGCCACATTTCGCTGCCCTTCTTCGGTAATGTCAACTACGACGTGGAACTTGAGGAGAAGGAGCCCTGGAACTATCTCGTAGGGCTGTCAGCCGGTATCAGCAAGCATTGGAATCTGGAGTTGGAAGGGGGCTTCGGAGACCGCGAACACGTCGTAGTGTCGGTCGGCTATCGCTTCTAAGGAAACGCCGTGATGAAGACTTACAGAGTTTTACTCTTAGCGGCAGGCGTTATTTCATCTGCTGGACGGGCTTTGCCTGTGGGGCTGCCTGAGGTGAAAATCCCCGAACAGTCGGATTGGGCTCTCAGGGCAGCAGTGCTTCAGAATGGGCCGTCAAAGTCGTGGGATGCACGGCTGCACGGGCAGATCAGTCCGAGTACTGTCGTCAAGAAGAATGGGGTGTACTATCTCTATTACATCGGTGCGGATGGAAACCGAAAAGATGGTGGCCCGGCTCACCGTGCTCTCGGCGTGGCAACCAGTACCGATGGCATTCACTTCAAAAAACATGAGAACAACCCCATTATCACCTATCTTCCCCACAAGAACACGGAAGAAGGAGTCTTTTCCGCGGGAGCCACCCGGGACGACAACGGCGATATTTTGCTGTATTGGACAGCAATACTTGCCAGAAATTCAACGACAACCCAGGTGAACTCAAATATCCATCTGGGCGTCTCGAGGAATGGTGTGGACTTCAAGAAAATGAAGCGGCTGCTTCACTTCGACGATTCAAGAGTTCCGAGCAATGATGAGATCGGCGCCCTGGGAGCGTTCCATGCAGATGGGAAATGGAACCTGTATTACTTTTCGAAGGGTGGTGTCCCCGCTTGGTCTCTCGTACACGCCTCCGGTCCGGCCAAAGATAACTTTGCCCAGAAGGGGAAGATCATTCTTCCAGCACGTAACGAATCCCAACAGGTGATCGGTGGCGGCGATCCTGTTTGGTTGAGCAACGACAAGCTTGCACTGTTTCTTGTGTGCGGTTTCGAAAGCGGGCGAATTGAGGTCAGGACGATTTCCCCTGTTCGGCCGGATAAATTGAGCGCTCCTGTGGAGACATATCGGTTCGATGGTTGGCGGCACGCCACAGTGTTCCTCGATCGTGAAGTCGGGGCATGGTTACTGTATCACCGCAAACGTGAGGGCAACGCAATTCATGTACGAACGGCTCCCATGATTCTGACCGGTCACGATACCAGGCCCCGGCGCAAGCACCGGCAATGAATCCAGGTTATTGCGCTATTGAAGAGGCTCTGTGGGGTTATTCTTACCGCTTAGCATTTACTTCACTTTGCTGGAGTCCATATCTTGAGGTGCTTGGCAATGAGTGAGTTGACTAATGACCAGGATGCCTACGGCCATGCTGCGTACGACTTCTACCGAGGCAAAGGGGCTATGAGGTCAATGAAAGAGATGACGGTTTTGTCGGAGTCGCCGTCGGGCCAGCAGCCTATTTCGCCGAACACGAGAATTGGCCGCCGCACGAGAAAGAGGCAATACGACTGGCGAGAGGCAAGGTTCTGGACATCGGCTGCGGAGCCGGCAGGAATTCGCTGTATCTTCAGCAAAAGGGGTTGGATGTCCTGGGGATAGACCTCTCCCCCCTGGCAATTATGGTCTGCCAGCTCAGGGGCTTCAAGAAAGCGAGGGTGATGTCCATAACGGAAGTGGACAGCAGGCTGGGGACGTTTGACACCATCGTCATGTACGGAAACAACTTCGGCCTTTTCGGC
>JABMQX010000199.1 GCA_013203085.1 bacterium
GCCCTGAGGTTTTCCGACTCGGAGACGAAGGCGTGGAAGTGATCGAGGGTGCGGACCTCGACGGCAAAGAGGAATCCATCAAAGAAGCTAAGGAGGAGTGCCCGATAGAGATTATCATGTTCGAGGAAGAGTAGCGTCTCCGACCGGCAGTCGCCGGGCTGCGGAAGGCTTGTCGGCGAAATGAAGAGCGAACGGAGATAAGAAGAAAAGGCGGAGCCAAAACCGAGTGCCGAAGGGGGCCTGGCGGAGGTGAAGACGTTCACGAGTGGTTGGTCGAGGAATAAACGCGGGGGTGTTTTGCAGCCCCCGCAGCGTTTTCCGCTCTGCGAGATAGGATAAAGAATGGGAAGAAACATCGCTCAAAAGATACTAAAGGAACATGTCGTTCACGGGCGCATGGTCGCGGGAAAAGAGATAGCTATCCGCATTGACCAAACGCTAACGCAGGATGCCACGGGAACCATGGCCTACCTTCAGTTCGAGTCCATGGGGATTCCACGTGTGAGAACGAAGCTCTCGGTCAGCTACGTTGACCACAATACACTTCAAAGCGGCTTCGAAAATGCTGACGACCATCGCTATCTCCAAACTGCCGCCGCCAGGTACGGCGTTCACTTCTCTCGTCCGGGCAACGGCATCTGTCATCAGGTGCATCTGGAAAGATTCGGCGTTCCGGGGGAGACGCTCCTCGGCTCCGATAGCCACACTCCGACTGCCGGAGGATTGGGTATGCTGGGCATTGGAGCCGGCGGGCTGGACGTCGCGGTGGCTATGGGGGGCGGAGCGTTCCACCTGGTCATGCCCGAAATCATCAACGTGAATCTGACGGGACAGCTCCCGCCGTGGGTTTCCGCGAAAGATGTCATCCTGGAGCTCCTGAGGATTATGACAGTCAAGGGCGGCGTAGGCAAAATCATCGAATACGGCGGAGATGGCGTAAAGACGCTCTCGGTGCCTCAGCGAGCAACGATAACCAATATGGGCGCTGAGCTGGGCGCGACGACTTCTGTCTTCCCCAGCGACAGTGTGACGAGGGCTTACCTTCGATGGCAGCAGAGGCAGGATTGTTGGAGAAGGATACAGGCTTCAAAGACGGCCACCTACGACGGGCGAATCGAGATAAACCTCAGCGAGCTGGAACCCCTTGTTGCCCAGCCTCACAGCCCGGATGCTGTCTGCAAGGTCCGGGATATAGAGGGACTTGAGGTAAGCCAGGTTGCTATCGGCAGTTGCACCAACTCTTCCCTCGCGGATTTGCAGACAGCCGCCGCCATTCTCAAGGGGAAGAAGGTCCATCCCAACGTCAGCCTCGTCATGTCACCCGGTTCAAGACAGGTCTTCGAGATGATAGCGCGGAGCGGCGCCCTGGCAGACCTGATATCGAGCGGAGCGAGAATCCTGGAATCCGCGTGCGGCCCCTGCATCGGCATGGGACAAGCCCCGCCCACGGACGGCGTCTCCGTCCGCACATTCAATCGAAACTTCAAGGGAAGAAGCGGCACCGCAAGCGGGCGAATCTACCTCACTAGTCCCGAGGTGGCCGCTGCGACCGCAGTCGCCGGGAAGTTCGTTGACCCACGCCAATTGGGCGAACTGCCCGTCATCAAGCTGCCAAGACGCGCCCTTATTGACGATGGCATGATCATCCATCCGCCCGAGGACGGAAGCAAAGTCAGAGTGGTACGCGGACCGAACATCAAGGCCTGCCCCCTCAATACCGAACTCGCCGAAACCATAAAGGGAGAAGTCCTTCTGAAGGTTGGCGACAACATCACGACCGACCATATAATGCCCGCCGGCGCCAAAATCTTGCCTCTCCGCTCAAATATCCCCGCCATCGCAGAATACGTTTTCTCGGGGATTGACCCCGGCTTTCCCAAACGTGCCAGGGATAAAGAAGGGGGAATTGTAGTCGGCGCCGTCAACTACGGACAGGGGTCCAGTCGGGAGCACGCCTCCCTGGCGCCCATGCATTTGGGCGTCAAGGCGGTCATCGCGAAATCCTTTGCCAGAATTCATAAGGCTAATCTCGTCAACTTCGGGATCGTCCCCTTGACCTTCGTGAAGGAGACCGATTACGGCGAGGTTCAGCAGGATGATCTTCTCGAGGTGCCCGGAATACGTGAGGCTTTGGCGAAAAGAAAGGACAGGGTCATGGTCAGTAACCTCACCCGGAACAAGACCTTTGCCGCCGCCATTTCCCTCACCCCACGTGAGGCTGACATCGTACTCGCGGGCGGATTGCTGAACTACACCCGGCTCCACTGAGATGCGTGTTGTTCGGCCGGGGTGGCTGGCTTGTCGAGAAGAGACCGCAGCTTATTCCGTCACCGCGAAAACTGGGCTCGCCAGCCTATTCGTTACAAGTGGCGAGGGAATGATCGAGAGCCTCCGTGGGCTAAAACTGCGATAGCACGGGGAGCACTCCATTGTCAATGAGCACCTGGAAAAGCAACCCTCTGGTCGGCCTCGCTCTCCTGGTCGTCATCTTCGGGGCGGGGTGGCTGGTTTATCGAACCGTTAGAAAGCCGGGACAGATGGTCGAATACTCCTACGTTCTCAAGTGCACCAATCCCCAGTGCGAGGAAGTGTTTGAAGGGTCCTACCCCAAGGGGGAAGAACCGCCTTTCCGCTGCCCACGTTGCGGCGAAAAGAGTGCATATATCTTATTGCAGTGCCGCGCCTGTGGAAAAACGTTCACGCCTCTAAACAACCTCTACCAGCGCGCTCCGTACCTCTGTCCGGAATGCGGCAAGAGAACGGGGTACCCGATCGAGCCCGGTCAGATACCTTTGGAGGCCACTTCATCAAACCCATAGCCGAGGAAGACACGGTATCCGAAGTTATCGCCCAAATGCCAGTCTGAGGTGTGAAGGGCGGTAGGAAACTGCGGCGGGTGGCGGACTAAAAGTGTGGCACCTCGGGTGTAGTTACCCTGTGTGAGATAAGATGTCAACGTATTTCTATTTCCTCTTCACTACGATTGTGTTGGAAATAGTTTGGGTCGCCAACATTTATAAGGCGAGGAAACTATATTTGGTGAAGGAAACATCTGTCAGGCCTTTTTTACTTTTTTCTCATGCTTTTCTCGTCGTGCAGCGATAATGGAATGCGGAAGGGAACCCTGGCTGATTCACTTGCTTGGCGAGCTGCGCCCCTCTCGGTGGTGGAGGGCCTCTTGTAGGGTGTGTCACATGCTTTCCGGGGCGGAGACGCCCAGGAGGGAAAGCCCGTTGCGGAGGACGATTTGTACCGCTTTGACGAGGCATAACCGGGCGAGGGTCA
>JABMQX010000200.1 GCA_013203085.1 bacterium
ACATTTTAGTTGAGCAAAACGGTTTCACGGGGTAAGATAAATCGGATTGCAGAGAAGGAATCCCGTTAGACGGTTTCAGCCCGAAATTTTCCAGTCAACCGGGAGCAGCGGAGGCAAAGCAAGCCGAAGCCATTTGCTACGAGCCTTGATTTTGAACTGGGACGCGTTCTCGACGAGGTCGCCATGACCACTGAAAAGACTTCCTCAACCGATGAGGTTTTCTCCATAGACCTCGACGATATTGATGTCGGAGAGATTCTGCGCGCCGTCAAGGAGCGGGTCGAGGAGAAAAAAGCAGCCGGTGTTTACGATAAATACAACCTTGTCGGCATCACCAAACTGGAGGTCTCCCAGGCGAAGAGCGAAGAGGATTTCCTTCGCTATCGTCTCAAGGCTCTTCTCAAGAGCTGGGAGATAGACATTGGCGACTTTGAGATTCCGTCCAAGGGCGGCATCCTCGGCCGACCGGCGGTCTGGCTCAAGAAACTCGTCTGGTTTTTGCTAAAGTTCTACACGTTCCGCATGTTCACCCAGCAGCGTGACTTCAACCTCCAGGTCGTCAACACCCTCCAGGCGCTCGACGGCAAGATCGAAAAGCTCAGCCAGCGCCTTGATGCCGTTCTGCCCGCCTCCGCCGCGAAAGACGAAGGCGAGGACAACCGCTGATTCTCTCCTCGAAACCCACCTTCTCCGCTCCGGTTATGAAGAAACACCCACCTTTTCCGAAGCAGAGTTCCATAGCGCCGCACCCGTTTGGGATGTTCCGAGACTTTCTGCTTTTCTTCTGGAACTTCTCAGCAAACGACTTGTCTGAAAAAGAGAGGGACATTGTTGGAGTCCGTTACTGAGCCTGCGCACAGGGCGGACACAAGATTGTCGGACAGGGTTAAAACCCTCGGCGTGGATGACGGTGACTCGTGCAAGAATTGCACTCTGTGAACCGCGAAAGGCGTGCAAGCGTTGCACATGCCGTTGCCATAATTCACTGAACTTGAGCGTGTTAGGTTTTGGCCCGGAGTTTGCTACCTTCCCTCGCAATAGGCGAATCAATTCCGGCGCCGAAAGTATTAGCAAAAAAGTAGGAATTGAGCGAAGAAACGACCACCGGAAAGCATATAGGGTGGTAAAGGCAGACAATGAGTGTTGATAAACAACGGAAGATCAGAGAAAGAAGGAGGAAAAGAGATAAAATGTTGCTCTCGGAGAGGAAGCCTGGGAAATGGAGACAGCAGTTGAACGTTAACCGCTGGATGCAAGATTGGCAGATGAAGTTTGGGTCGTTCGGCGTGCAGGTAATCGTCGCCGACGTCGCTCAATCTTTTCTTGTTGTTGATGTGGCGGAGAGAACAGTCATACTCGCACCCTCTCTCAAATTGTCCGCCGCGGAAAGAATGCTCGAGAAGGTTTACATGTGGTGGAAGCGTCAAAATGAGATGCCGGAGGAGCGGTTGTGTTCTCTTGTAAGCTGTTGAGCCGATATAATTCTAAGCGCCGTGCAGGGCTTCTCAAAAAGCGGGGCCTGAGTCTCAGCTCTGCCGAAGTCAAGTACGGCGTGCTTCACAGCGTCGTCAGGTATTTCTCAAAGTCCCTGACCTTCGGCGGCTTCTTGCCCTTCCCTCGCTGGATAGAATGTCCCTCTTCCCTCAAGCTCGCAGATTGCCCCTTCACACCGCCGGGGAACTTCTCGTTCAGACTCCCGTCGTCCCTGACTACCCGCCAATAGGGTGTTACCCGTTTCTTACCCTTTTGCAGATCCTCTTCCGCCGTTTCAGCAGCAATTCGCACGAAAATTCCCGTCGTCAGGGGGCAGGTTGATTCCGCTTTGAAATCGCTGGCCAGACGCTTCCGAATCTGCCTTACCGTGACCAGCTTTCCTTTACGGACCTTGCGAATCAACCCGTCAACGAGAAGAGGCGTCGGAACAAGCACCCTTCTCCCTCCAAACCTTTTCTCCCACTTCGGCGGCCCATGAACAACTTTGGGCAGCCCCTTCCCCGGATTCTCCAGCTTCTCCCGCCAGCTCTTCCGCGATTTCCATTTGCTGGTCATAGTCTCTCACCCCTTTTTGGACGGCGACCTCTTTTCTTCTCCGGTATGCTCAAAAGGTTGCAGTATCTCCTTATGTAGTCATCCAGGGTGTCGATGGGGGCCTCATCAACGGCCATGCCCCGCTTCCTGTACATTTCGTTCAGATCCCAGCCAAGATCAACGATCTCGTCATCTTGCTCGAATCCCGCGGGGGGCTTGTACTCTTTATCGAAGTGATCGGAAGGCCTCAACAGCTCCCCGGGAAGCCTGAGTGTATCCGACACGTGCTTCACTGCCGCCGCCACAGACTGCCGATCCAGTCCTGAGCTGCTATAGAACTTCTCGTAGAAGTCGTCAGACAACAGGCCTTCTCGTGCCCGGAGCCTCGAGAGCCTCTTGGCTCTGACCAACCGGGGGCTGATAGTGGCAAAGAGTAATGCAATGATAACAATGAAGAGGAATCCCCACCTGCGTACGAACTCACCGGATGTTCCAGAGAGGAACATGAGGAATGCGAGTAAAAAGGGACAAAGGACAAGCAATAGGAGGAGCACGACCGTCGGGTTTACTGTACCCCTGTTCGACATTCTCCTGACCTCACATCGAGAGATTCCCGTGTGCGCTGATCATGGAAGGTATCCTCCGCCCGGATCAGAAGTGACGCGAAAGGCAGTGGCAGATCGACCGCCAAAAGCTGTTTCACCAGGAATGGCTGTCTGCGAAACTGCTTGTAACCCTCCTGGAGGGCATCACCCTGCGAGTGGAAAAAAGCCGATGACCTTCTTGCCCTTGATCAGAACAAACTTGCCCTCTGCCTGTGCGAGAAGCTCCTTCTTCTTAGCCTTGAACGTCTCAATCTCTTTTTGCAGTCCGTTCCCCTTATCACTCCTCCTTTATCTCTGCTTGCAGTATAGCACAGGTGCTCGTGGGCTGGGTATAGGAAAAGCCATCAGGCAGGGTAAACCGTGTTACTCGCGGCTCAGGGTCGAACCGCAGAGTCCGCAGACTACGCAAAGGTGGGTCTTGTACCGCTGGCATCTTGTCCCGCCCTTGGCGGGATCTCCGGGGGCTCCCCTGCCCCCGCCGAGGGCGAGACGCCCT
>JABMQX010000201.1 GCA_013203085.1 bacterium
AAGCAACACTCGCTAAGATGACCGCCGAAGCGAAAGGTATCCAGGCGATCCTCGACGGCAAAGCCACCGGGTATCGCGGGCTGGTCGAAGCTTGTCGTACCGCGCCGCAGGCTGCTTCGCTCCTCCTAATCGAGAAACTACAGGAAATTGCCGGCGTTCAGGCCCAAGCCATCAAGGACCTGCCCATCGAAAAGATTTTCGTGTGGGATACCGGTGGCCGAGAAGGCGGGTTGTCCGGACTCGGCGGGCGTCTCATGGGCACGCTGCCGCCCATGCAGGAGTTGGCAAGGCAAATCGGGTTGGAGCTGCCAGCGTTCCTGGGCAAGATGGCGGGCGAATCCAAAGACCAGGAGCAGCAGGCACCGGAAGCCAAAGCGAAGAAATCGGCGCCGACAAAATAGCCTCTAAGCACACTTATCGGCGAGGGTACTGCCACGTGCAGCGGCAGCGCGCTGCCCCCGTGCAGAGGGGCACGCTGGGTAACTTGAGCGAATAATTCGGTCGGTTCGGGCGACGGTCCGTTGTCGTCCTGTGGAGGCTCGGCACTGGCAGGCTGCTAAAAACGGCCCCCCATCGGCAGAGGTATGAGCGCGTGAACGCGCCGCAAAGTATAAGCAGCCTTCTGCGACAAGACGTTACAAAATCCACCCTTTTCGGTACTCGCGCCGGACATACTGATTGGCTTTGTCACTGTTCGTGAACTTCATTTCTTTGCTATTCCATTTCAACTTGCCCGGGACTCGTGCCGCGATGGCGCCGAGAAGAACCATTTCGGCCAACTGACCGGCGTAATCAAAATTCGAGCACGCCGGCGGCCCGCCCTTACAGGCTCGAATCCAATTCATCCAGTGATTTTGGTCGCGTACGCGGGGGAGGGTCTTCGGTGGCATCGTGTAGTCGCGCATCTTTTCCTTGGGCAGCAGCCGTGGGTTCTCACCGTGATGTCCGACAGTCATGGCGCCCTTGTCGCCGATGAAGATCGCGCCCTGCTCACCCCCGGGGTCGCCCAGCTCTTCATCCTCCGGAACACCTTTCGGGCGCGGGTACTTGTTTCCGCCGTCGTACCAGTACACGGTCACAGGGCACATGTTACCCCGCCGGGGGAATTCCCATCGGACAACCTCTTTCTTGGGTCCTGTTTCTTCGTTGCATCCTTCCTGAGAGACAGCCTCCACGCTGGCGGGAGCGCCGAGCTTCAAAGCCCAGCATGCCGGGTCCAAAATATGGCATCCCATGTCGCCGAGGGCGCCGTTACCGAAGTCCCACCACCCCCGCCATTTGAGCGGCAAATAAGCCGGGTGATAGGGCCGATATGGCGCGGGGCCGAGCCACAGGTCCCAATCGAGCGAATCGGGCACGGGCGGCGTTTCCGTGGGGCGCCGAATCCCCTGGGGCCAAATGGGTGAATGGGTCCAGGCATGGGCTTCCCGCACGGGGCCGATGGCTCCTGACCAAATCATCTCGCAGCACCGCCGTATCCCTTCGATAGAGTGCCCCTGGTTTCCCATTTGCGTGGCGACTTTGTGCCGGCGCGCGGCTTTGGCCAGCATCCTCGCCTCGTCAACCGAATGCGTCAGCGGCTTTTCGCAATACACATGCTTGCCCATCCTGATCGCCATCATGGAGGCAGGGGCGTGCACGTGGTCCGGTGTCGCGACCACCACCGCGTCAATGTCTTTCTGCTTCTCCAGCATTCTGCGGAAGTCGCGGTATCTCTTCGCTTTTGGATATTGCTTGAAAGTCGCCGCAGCCTGCCTCTCGTCCACATCACACAGCGCGACAATGTTCTCACTGCTGACCTTTCCAATGTCGTATGCGCCCCGGCCGCCGACACCGATGCCTGCTATGTTGAGTTTCTCATTGGGCGAGTTAAGTCGCCGGGCTGCCCGACGGGCACTGACACCGGTCGCGCAGCCAGCCACCGTGGCGGCCGTTCCAATCAGGAAGAAGCGTCGTGAGATCTTTTTCTGGCTCATGTTGCGCCCTTTCAAGTGTTAGGGTTTCACTGGCCGTCGCCAATCTCCTTGCGAACAGAGATCGGCCGGGAGTTCGCAGATAAGCGCCGCGCCAACCCTTCACCGAATGGCATCTCAGGTTCGTGACGAGCACGAGGCCCCGCCTTTCCCTACATCTTGGGTGTACGAGGCCCCTCATGGTGGGATGGACGTAAACGCGGAGTCCCGGAATTCTCTATCGTTCCAAAAGCCGCCATGCGACTTCAGCGGACATTCTCGCACTCGTTACGAAACGCCGCGAAGACCCGACACGCATCGTCTGCTTCAGCGGAGAACTGGCTGATTTCACCTTTTGCTCGGCGTCGGAGAAGCTGTCCGTCTCATTTTTTGATCGGAATCAGGAGGAGATTGCGAAACTCCATCGCTGAGCCTTCGGACTGGAGGCAGATTTTGCCGGGTGTTTCCAAGCACTCTGTGGCTATGTTCTGGAC
>JABMQX010000202.1 GCA_013203085.1 bacterium
TGCATTCGCTTACGTAGGGACATCATTTACTTCAAACGATTTAACTCGTTAAAACTCCGGGGCAGGCGATCTTCGGCACAATTGTATCACATCCTTCACCCCAGCTCATAGACTCCAAACAGGCTACGTTCGGGCCTCCGGCGGCATCGGTTCCCATCGCGCCCGAATGAGTCACGGGTCTCCGAGCTCAACCTTTCCCTTGTGTTAGCTCAGGCGATTCTTTAGTATGCGCGGAAAAGGAGAAGCCTCGGAGGTCAGAGGTGTGCCGTCTCCATGGAGGATTGAAGGCGTTGTGTTACCGGAAAAGTCCGACATCCTGAGAGTAACCGCCACTCCTGAGGACATCGAGAAGAGCTACGCCGCTCTCAGTCGAATTTACTCCGTGCTGGAAGGGAGGTTCGAGAGTAAGCTTCGGCAGCGAATGCTGAATATGCTGGACATTCGCGAGGGTGAGCGGCTCCTCGAAGTGGGAACAGGGACCGGCTGCGGACTGGCGGCTATGGCCCGCGCAGTTGGGAAGACCGGGAAAGCCCACGGCATTGATATCACGCCCGAGATGCTGAGGTTGTGCCGACGGCGAACCGAAAAGGCTGGGCTTGCTTCCCGCGTTGAGCTCACGGAGGGAGAGGCGAGGAGCCTGCCGTACGGCGCCCGGAAGTTCGATGCTGTGCACGTCGTCAGCACGCTCGAGCTGTTCGACACGGCCGACATTCCCAGGGTGCTCGAGGAGGTCAGGAGGGTGCTCAAACCTCAGGGCAGGCTGGGGCTGGCCAGCCTCTCGCGAGAGGGGCACGAGGGCTCAATCGTCCTGCGAATCTATGAATGGCTGCACCGACACCTCGCAAGGTATGCGAGCTGCCGTCCGATCTATGTCGAGCGGTCGGTCGTGGAAGCGGGCTTCAGTATCCTGAAAAGGGACGAAATGTTCGTTGGCGGTCTTTTCGCCACGAAGCTTTTGGTGGCGGCGCCGTGCGCGAGCTGACACAGTTGTGACCTTCGCCGGCACGGGAGGCCGAATGGAGCATATTGGCATGTTATCAGCACGGGAGGCGAATCGCCGATACTTTCGGGAGGCCTATCGCACGGCGGAGCATGGGTGGGCAGTGGACGAACCCTCGCCTTACGCGGTGAATTACCTCAAACAATTGAGGCGACTGGTCCCACATGGCAAGCTGCTTGACGTCGGCTGCGGAGAGGGTCGCCATTCCTTGGATGCCGCCCGGCTTGGATTCAATGTGACGGCGATTGACTACGAGCCACTGGCGTTGAAGCGTGCACGCCAGACTGCTGAGGTGAGGCATGCCAAACGAATTACATTCCGCAGGGCAGATGTTTTTCGCTTACCGTTTGCGGATGCGAGCTTCGACATCGTCCTGGACTACGGCTGCCTGCATCATCAAAGGAAAGCTGATTGGCCGGCGTATCGAGCCAGCGTTCTGCGAGTCTTGAAGGCGCAGGGCTACTATGTGCTTTCTGTCTTCAGTCCAAAGTTTCGCCTATTTCGTGGAGGTCGGAGACCGTGGCACATAGCTTACGGAGCCTATCGGCGGTGTTTCACGCGGAGAGAGATTCTGGAACTATTCAGTCGCGATTGGGAGATGCTCAGCATTAGCGAAGAGCGAGGCGAAGGCGGGGGCTTCTGGCACGTGCTGATGAAGCGGCGTGTTGAGGCTGCATAGCCAGCGGACACTTCCCGAAACCGTCTCTACCGGGCAAAATTCAGGCTATCAGATGGCTGACGTTCCTTTACTTGAAATGAAGCACATCGGCAAAGCGTTCCCGGGCGTTCAGGCGCTCCGCGACGTCTCCTTTGATTTACACAAAGGGGAGGTCGTGGGGCTGGTCGGTGAGAACGGCGCCGGAAAAAGCACGCTTATGAAGATTGTCTCCGGCGTCCATGCCCCCGACGAGGGCGAGATTCTTATCAATGGAAAATCCCTTCGTTTCTCCTCCCCGAAAGACGCCGAATCAGCCGGAGTTGCCGTAATCTACCAGGAGCTGAGCCTGGTGCCGAGCTTATCCGTCATGGAAAATGTTCTCATGGCGCGCGAGCCTCGCACCCGTTGGAAGACCATTGACTGGCGGAAAATGGCAGAGACAGCCACGGAGCTGTTGACAATGATGGAGATGCCGATTGATGTCAGACGGCCCGTCGAGGAATTCGGCGTAGCCGTTCAGCAGATGATAGAAATAGCCAAAGCCCTATCTCTCAACGCTCGCATCCTTGTGATGGATGAGCCAACCAGCTCCCTGTCCGAACAGGAGACGAAAAGGCTCTTTGGTATCGTTCGCAGACTGAAGAACAGAGGTGTGGGCATCGTGTACATCTCTCATAAACTGGAAGAAATCTACGAGATCGCCGACCGAATTGCGGTTCTCCGCGACGGACTCCACGTGGGGACCGCTCCGGCAAACGAGCTGCCCGCCGAGAAGATGATCCAATGGATGGTGGGCAGAAAGATAGACCAGTTTTTTCCCAGTCGCGAACATAGGATTGGCGAGGAGCTGTTCAGAGTTTCCAGTTTGACTCTCCCCGACCCCCAAAAACAAGGCGTCGCCCTTGTGGACAACGTGTCCTTTTCCCTTCGTGCGGGGGAAATCCTCGGCCTGGCGGGTCTGAGAGGCGCGGGCAACAGCGAATTGCTCGGGGCGATCTTTGGAAGATTCGGCGGCCTCCCCAGGGGAGAGATATTCATCAAAGGAAAGAAAGTGAACATCGTTTCTCCCCCTCAGGCCATCGCCAACGGCATGGCTTATCTGACAAACGACCGCAAAGCCTCCGGACTGATTCTGCCGATGTCGGTGATGCACAATATGACCATAGTTTCCCTGAAGCAGATGACACGTTTCGGGTGGCTGCATCCGCTGCTCGAGCAGAGAACGTGCTCCCCGTTCCTGGATTCCCTCGGCGTTCGAACGCCCTCCCTTCGCTCTGAAGTTTCCACCTTGAGCGGCGGGAATCAGCAGAAGGTCATTCTCGTGAAATGGCTCATGAGCAGGCCGAACATCCTTCTTCTGGATGAGCCTACAAGAGGTATTGACGTCGGCGCCAAAGCAGAAATTTACTCCCTGATGAATAACTGGGCCTCCGAAGGAAAGGGAATCCTGCTGATAACCTCAGAACTGCCGGAGCTTCTGGCAATGAGCGACAGAATCCTGGTCATGCACCGAGGAAAGATAACCGCGGAGTTCACCGACAAGGAAGCGACCCAGGAAAACGTGATGGCGGCTGCCATGTAAGGTTATGATGGAAAGGTCTGAATTCCTTGTAAACATATCTTCAGCAGTGAAGACCGTCGCGAGGAATCGTGGGCTTTGGGCCCTGGTCGCCGTTCTGATTGTCGGGGCCGTTTTCCCCGGTCTCTCGGGAAGAAGCAGGCTCGGGGCGTTTTTCACCTGGGACTACCATCGTGACATGCTTCGCTACTACTCGATCCACGGAATTCTCGCCTGCGGCATGACCGTCGTCATCCTGGCCGCGGGGATTGACTTGTCGGTGGGATCGGTTCTTGGGATGACCGGGATGCTTTTCGCGCACTTGATGATCAATTTGCGTCTTTCTCCGCTGCTCGGCATCCCCGTGACCCTTCTTGGGGGAACGGCAGCGGGCCTCCTGAGCGGCGCCGTCATAACCAGATTCAAGATTCAGCCCTTCGTCGCCACGTTGGCCATGATGGTTTCGGCGAGGGGCTTGGCGAAATTCATCGGGGGAGGGAGAAAAATCCAGGCGGGAACTCAGCCCTTGCCCCCAATCTTCGAGCAAATCAGTTCGCAGATTCTCAACAACAATGTGGCTATTGTCACCATCATTTTCTTGCTGTCGGTGGCTGTTTTCTGGATTATTCTCAATAGGACGAGGTTTGGTCGCCACCTCCTTGCCGTCGGAGGCAACGAGGAGGCGGCGAGACTCAGCGGCGTGCGGGTCAACCTCGTCAA
>JABMQX010000203.1 GCA_013203085.1 bacterium
ACACAATTTTACAGATTTTGAGCGTGACACTTTTCGAGAAAACCCCCGTTTTACAGGCGTTTTCTGACAAGCTTTACAAAACCAAAACATGTGGTTCTGATAACCAGTTGATGTTGTTTGACTTATAACCGGACAGTAGTGGGGAAACAATACGCCGTTGGGCCCGATCAAACAACATGTTCCCGACATTGAGGGCAACCCGCCTATGAACCTTCCGCCGATCATCCTCGGCGACAAGATCGAACATGCGTAACATGTGCCCAGTTCTCATCGGCAAGATGCCCGTGCCGCCGCAGCCAAGGATAGTGTCCATCTCATCTTCCTCTCCGTGCTTTCTGCAATGAGTTCACCCCCTCCCGAGACTTAGGCGTAGCACCCGCATGCCAAATTGAGTTGCCTCGGAGGGGCAGAGGTGGTATAGGTAGTCTCTCTCGGACGAGTGTCCGGCCGATTTTCGTCCTTTGGAAGAAATGTCGTGCCAACCCCGCAAACCGGGTAAAGAAAAAAGAGATGGATAAACGGAATCCGGAGTACAACAGGAGCACGTTCCGGCTCGTTCAGATTCTGACGCTTGTGAGATTTCCGATGGCGGTGGCTTTTGCCGTGGTCCTATTGAACTTCGAGGAGTCCACATCCGTCCTGATTCTGTGCCTTATCCTGCTAATCCTGATCGAACTCACGGACCTCTTCGACGGCATCCTTGCTCGGAGGGCGGGAGTGGTCAGCGAATGGGGCGCCACACTGGACCCATATTGTGACAGTCTGTCACGCCTCACCGTGTACTGGGCCTTCGCGTATCGTGACTTCGCGATGGCGCTTGTGCCTTTGGTAATGGCGTGCCGCGATGTGACTGTGGCTTACAGCCGGATAATCCTCGCGCGCTCGGGGCAATCGGTTTCCGCCAAGCGCAGCGGCAAGATCAAAGGCGAAGTCCAGAGCATCGGAGGCGTTCTCATTCTCCTCGGCCCATTCTACTGGGCACATACGGGGAAATGGACGATTATCGCCCTATCATGGGTCGTTATTGTGGTTACACTCGCATCCGCCGTCGAATACGTAGTGGCTGCCTTTTCGGCAGCAAAGGCGGTTACGGAGGGGCATGGCAGCGCCAACGAGAACAGAAAGGGGGCGGATGACACGGCCGCGGGGTGAGTATCGCGCCCTTGAAATCTCAAACAGCTTAGTTGAAAGTTCGGAAACGAGGAGGAACGATGCTGGCAAGAAGGGCCGGGCAAATTGACTCGTCTGGCATACGGAAGGTGTTCGATCTGGCTCAAAAGCTGGAGAATCCGGTTAACCTGAGCATCGGGCAGCCCCATTTCGATGTTCCGGCGGAGCTGAAAGAAGAGGCGAAGAAGTGGATTGACGCGGGCTTCAGCAAATATACTGTAACCCAGGGAACGCAGGGGTTGCGTGAGAAGCTCCGGGAGAAGTATCAAGAGGAAGGGATTGAATTCGACGAGATAATGATTACTTCCGGTGTTTCCGGGGGGCTTGTCCTGGCGGCGATGGTCTTGTTTGAAGAGGGTGACGAGGTTCTTATTCCCGACCCTTACTTTGTCATGTATAAGCACCTCGTCAGATTGATGGGGGCGACACCGGTGTACGTTGACACATATCCCGATTTCCGCCTCAGAGTCGAGCAGCTCGAAGGCCTGGTCAACCGCCGCACGAAAGCGCTGGTCCTGAACTCACCGTGCAACCCAACCGGGATTTCCCTCACAGAAGAAGAGCAAAAGGAGATCGCCGAATTTGCCGGGAGAAACAAACTTCTGATTCTTTTCGATGAGATTTACGAGCGATTCAACTACGACCACCCTCACGCCAACATCGCCCGGTTTCATCCGCAGACCTTGATTCTTCATGGGTTCTCCAAGTCGCACGCCATGACGGGATGGAGGCTGGGCTTCGCCGCCGGCCCAATGGAGATTGTCAGCGAGATGATAAAAATCCAGCAATTCTCTTTTGTTTGCGCGCCGTCCATAGCCCAAAAAATGGGTCTGGCGGCGCTCGACCTCCCACCCGGAAAGGAAATTGAGGATTACCGCCGGAAAAGAGACATTGTCTATGAGGGCTTGAAGGGGAAATTCCACATCGTCAAGCCCAACGGCGCCTTTTACTTTTTTCCCGAGGCCCCGGGAGGCGATGGCGACGAGTTCGTTAGAAACGCGATTGAACACAATGTCCTGATCATACCCGGGAGCGTCTTCTCGGAGAAGAATACGCACTTCCGACTTTCCTTCGCGGCCGAAGATGAAGTATTGCGGGAAGGAGTAGAAATACTCAACTCCATCGCTTGAGGAAATCCCCGCGGATGTATTGGGTTGAGCGAAAAATGAGTCATCGCATTCAGCGGAATGTGGTGCATTATACAGCGGTGGCACTGTGCTTGACTCTGCTGGGTTGCGAGCGGGAAGCTCCTCCTCCGGAATGGGTCAAGCTCCCCGCGGAGTTGAAAGTTGAGGTGGCGCGGACGACGGAAGAAACCCGCAGAGGGCTGAAGTTCCGGAAAAACTTGCCAACAGATCAGGGAATGTATTTCGTTTTCGAGAAGGAGGAGCTGCGTTCGTTCTATATGCGAGACAC
>JABMQX010000204.1 GCA_013203085.1 bacterium
CCGTGATACCAGCAATACTTGTACCTCTCGGTGCGGGCTCCGAGGACCGTCGGCGTTTGGACGAAAGGTCGCTCCCAGAAATACTCGTAAAGGATAGCGTCTCGCCAGGAGACCTTCTCGCCTCGGGCAACGGGGAGAAACGAGGCGCCCTGAACGGCTTCAGGGACGGGGAGACCGGCGGCATCGAGGATGGTGGGCGCGATATCTATGTTCAAGGCGAGTCGAGGGGTTCTGCGTCCGGCGGGCATGATTTCAGGGCAGTGGACGATCATGGGGACCTTGATTGATTCCTCGTACATGCACCGTTTGTCAATAAGGCCGTGCTCCCCGTGAAGGAACCCGTTATCGCTCATGAAAATGATGAGAGTGGAATCGAGGATTCCGAGTTGCTCAAGGGTCTGGATTAGGGCCCCAACGCTGTCATCAACGGCGAGCATCGTGCGGTGGTAATCAATGATGAACTGATCGAAGTCCATCCTGTCGTGGTACATGTAGTCAACGCCGTGCCAGCTATGCCGCTGCCTGCGCACCCAGAGCGGTTTGCCTTTGTAGTTTTCCGGAGTGTTGGCCATGGAGGGGGGATGAGGGACCTTCACGTCCGAGAAGGCGTCCTTATGGCGGGGCGCGGGCGTAAAATCAGCGTGAACGGCTTTATGAGACATATAGAGGAAAAAGGGTTTATCTTTTTTCTTCTTGAGCCAGTTGACTGAGTACTCCGTGATGAGGTCCGTAACGTACCCCTGGCGGCGGACCCTCCGGCTGTCCACATTGAACGTCGGATTGACATAGGTGCCCTGACCGCGGAAGCTGACCCAGTGGTCAAACCCCGGTCGCGGTTTATCGGTGCTGCCGCCCATGTGCCATTTCCCGACAAAGGCCGTTTCGTATCCCGATCTCTGCAATTCGACAGGGAAAGTTCTCGTCCCCGGCGGAAGGAGAGTCGCGTTATCGAGGACGCCGTGCATGTGCGCGTATTGTCCGGTGAGGATGGAGGCGCGGCTCGGCGAACACAGAGACGTCGTGACAAAGGCGTTCTCGAAGAGGATTCCGCTGCTGACCATGCGGTCGAGGTTCGGGGTCTTGAGGAATGGATGCCCCATACAGCTCATCGAATCGTACCGCATGTCGTCAATGAGGATGAACACGATGTTTCGCTTCTTCTGGGAAGCACCCGCTCCGGAGCTGGATAGATACCGCGTCAGCGGGAAACTGACAGCCGCCGCTCCAATTCCCTTGAGAAAGGTTCGTCGGTTGAGATTCTTGCCTGAGTTCATTTTCATTTCAGGACCTCCATCACGACAATGATATGCCAAAAGAGAAAAATGACCGGAGGCCAACCAACCTCCACTCCGTCAGCTAGCCCCACGAATTGAGAACCGGTCGTCAGAGATTTTCCTTCAGTTCCCAGCGCCAATTGGCTCGGTTAATCTCCTGGCGAGTTGCGCCCAGTGCGCGAAATATCTCGCGCGCCATGAGCCGATTCCCTCTCGGCTTCATGTGGACGCCGTCGGTCGTCCAGATATTGTCCTTCGTTCGCTTCTTGGCGTAAAGGGACATGAATGCCTCGTTCAAGTCGCAAAGAAGAACCTTTTTTTCTTTCGCAAGCTGACGAAGAAAATCGTTGTATGCCGCCAGCTTCTTGTTCTCCTTGCTGTTTGGATCTTCGTAAATTGGGGTAGCTGTGAGAAGCAGAACTTTGATTCCGGCGGCCAGGCAGCGGTCAACGATCTTTGTCATGTTCTTCTTGTAGTCGGGCAGGGGCACGCCTCGCTCTCCGTGCCAGACATCGTTGACGCCGCAGGAAATGCTCACCCAATCCGGGTGGTGATCAATCACATCCTTTTGAAGGCGAGCGAGCATGTCGTTCGACTTGTGACCGCTGATTCCGGAGTTGATGAACTTGATGCGATGGCCGGTAACGTCGCACGCCAGCTTGAACAACGTGATGTACCCTTCGGCGGCCGTCCCCGCCTGCGTAATGCTGTCTCCGAGGAAAACGATAGTCTCCCCGTCCTTCAACTTGAATCCGTTTTCCGCCGCGAAACAGCTCGACGCAGTCATCAACGCCAGCACTGTCGCGAGAAAGCAACCCTCCAAACCAAATTCCCGTTTTCTCATGATCATTGCCCTCATCAGTTGTCGTTCTTGAGACAGATAAAAAACGTACGATGGTGAGCTCTTGGGGCTCATGGTACTAAAGGTTCCTGGAAAGTCAACCCCTTCTGCGGGGCGGTGGGTCCTCCAGCCGGCCCCCGTACCACGGCGGATCCCTGAAGTTCGATGCATCCCGCTTCGGATGCCGGCGTTGCCGCACCCGCATCGTCTATCTGCGCCGTGCGCACAACCGCAAGGAGGTCTGCGGAGGTAGCGGGCGACGGACGGCAGGATGAGATTTCAGGAAGTTCTCGTTTGACACTGGCGATGAGGCGCGAGAATGTTCACAATCGAGAGGGCAATAGAATAATGGTCGTAATCCGTTGTTTTCTCAAGAGTTATGTGCTCTGCAGTAGGTTTTAATGCAAAGGACAGGAGAAAGAAAATGGGCATGAAACAATGTGCCATGTGGATCCTTCCGTCCTCGCAGGAGCCGATGACCAGCATGGCGGCCATGACAGCGATCGGAAGATTCGCTATTCTACGGCCCTTCACTTCCCCTCTCGTTTTTTCAGTGGCGTTTTCTGGTGCATTATCCTTCTGCCATGTTACCACACAGTCCCGGCCAGGCACAAATGAGCTTCTCGATTCCCGCAACCGGTTCTATAGGATAGTTGCGGGCGTCTTTCGCCTCTTGCCGTGAAAAGTGAATGACCGGCTTCCACCATGCGTGAGATAGACACGATCGCTCGCCTCCCTCTTCTCGAGCGTGGACTTTGGCTACTCACGAGCCGGGGGGGAATCCTCGTTAGGAATCGGACTCTGAGCGTAGTCTCTCCTGACTTCCTTCTTCTCTTCAGTCTTCACAGAGCCAGGCCACAGTTGAGCCTACTTTGGCGGATACATCAAGAACCTCACGGCGAGCAACGAACTGTCCTACCTGGTGCGTCTGAGCTGCCTCAGCTCCGTGGTCATATTCCTGAGTTCCTCGGCAACTTTCTGTGTCTGGTCCCGGATGGCGCGCGCGACGTCTGCCCCCGGTGCTTGTTGGAGTTGCTTGAATTGAATTTCGAGCGTTTGTTGTTTCGCCACGAGCGCCTTGATGTGCGTGTCAACCTGTTCCTGCCATTCGGTTTGCGTACCCTCTCCCGGTTGTTCACTTTGCACCAGTGTTCCCAGCCAGAGGATGGCTGCCGCAACAGGCAATCCCCACGCGTACTTGAGTGCTTTCATTTGCCTTGCTCCTTTCTTGTCTCTCTGTTCCGGTGGCTACCACCCAACCGTATAAATACAAGCTACTTCCGCTCTGCGCCCAGATAATCTCGCTGCGCGACATCGCACCCTTTTTCTGACACCTCTGTCGGATGCCCGAAGCAAACTGTTCGGCGTGAAAAAGCCGGCCGATTTAAGCCAGGAGAAGCCCGCGGACGAACCCGGCGTTATACGCGCCGCTTATCTTGCCGCCGAGGGGGTTAGCCCCCTCCAGGATAATCCACCCCCGGTAGCCGATATCCATCACAGCGTCGCGGATCGGCGAATAATCAACTTTCCCTTGCCCGAGAAGAGTGCTGTCCTTGAAATGGAATTCGCATATCCGGCCGCCAAGCCAGCGGATTTCCTTCGGCACATCATAGCCGTTGAAAGTGGAGTTGGCGGTGTCGTAGTAAACCCTGACGGCATCGGATTTGATTTTGTCCAGAATGCGAACACTGTCTTCGGCGGAAAGGGTGTTTTCGATGCCCAGGCAGACGCCCGCTTTATCGGCCTTGGGGGCGAGGGGCTTGAGGATTTCAGCCACTTTGTCTTTCTGTTCCTGAGTTTTGAGGGCGCCGCGGCCAAAAAAGGCGAGGAGAATGACCTTCGCGTTGAGATTGACCGCGGTCTCGATGGCGTCCGAAATCCACTCCGGCGCCCTGTAGTCGGAAACCAGGGGATAGCTGTTGAACAACCCCATGCAGATGGAAGAGACGACAACCCCGGTCTCTTTCATCATTTCCTTGTACTGAGCCTGGACTTCGGGGCTGCTGGTGCCGAGCTTCTTGGCTGGGGTGCGGCCGACATCAATCTGAACGCCTTCAAGTCCGATCTCCTTGGCGACAGCGAGCGCCTCAGGACCCCCCTGCCGGATCGTGCCGTCCATTGCCCCCACGCGGAACTTAACTTTTCCCTTGACCTCCCGCATCGCACGAGCGTCCCGGGTTGTCGCCAAGCCCAGACCTCCTGCGAGAGCGGCGCCCGCAATTCCTTTGCTGGTGTTACCGAAGAATTCGCGTCTCGTAATGCCCATTGTGTGCTCCTTTCTCATTTTGGACGTCTGTTCTGTCCCTCTCTCAAGTCATCGACGGGATTCTGACTCTCGATGAAACATCCGATCATCTTCGCGCCTCCGTGGCTTTGCGAGAGGCTTCTTATGTCCCGTTTGTCTCGCCAAGACGCCAAGGACGCCAGGGGGCGTCGCCAGTGCCCGAAAAGACGGATGTGCCACTGCATGCCAAACGGGCTCCCTGAGTTTACCGCGCCGGCAGAAAGTGGCAAAGAGATTACGTTGAGATTTGCCGGTCTCCAGCAGGTGAGGCCCCCGCCAGACAGGGTCCCGGCTTCCCGATAAGAAAAAGTAGCGAGAGACTTGACATCGGGCACGATTTCAGGCAAAGTTGCATTAAGCGACTGCGTGCGCCGGGCCATCGCTGCAGCATTTGTTGCGTTCGCGGGCCGGTCATGTCGTGCCGGACCCGGAGGCGGTGCCTCTTCGCATTCCGCAAGAACAACCATTGCAGCGGCACGCGTTTTCCTCGCTCTTTCTTACGGTGAAGAGAAATTGAACCACGGTAATCCAAACCAAGGAGAAGAACAGTGAAACCGCTATGTGCTTTCTGTCCTGTTCGCCTGTGGGCAAGCTTTTTGGCTGTCATGGCATTCCTATTTTTGGTCCCCTTCGCGTCCGCCTCGGAGTTCTGGTTCAGGGACACCTTCAACGGCGACAAGGACCCGGCCTGGGATTTCTACGTCCCCAGCGCCGGACCGACCGAGTCCTTCGATCCAGCCGGTTTCTGGACCCTTTACATGCCCACCACCACCACGGTGTTCGATCACTGGAGCACTGTGGATAACGCCCCCGCCCTCTACGTTGACATTCCTTCCGCGAATCAGGGAGACGACTTCTTTATCGAAACCCATCTCATCCTGGACGGCCCCGCCAGCGGAAACTTTAACGGCG
>JABMQX010000205.1 GCA_013203085.1 bacterium
AAAAGCTCTATCTGGAAAAAAGAGATGCTCTGGAAAAACCTGCTTTTCATATCGGTGAAAGACCTCTTCGCCCGGAAAGGGAGGCTTTTGCTCACGATGATAGGCATAACTGTTGGCGTAGCCTGCCTCTTTTTCCTTCTCTCGTTGACAGCGGCGATCAAGAAAAAGGTCCTTGATGAAGTGCTGGGGACGATTCCGGAAACGGAGCTCGATGTGACGCCCGAAGAAGTTGACATTGGAGCCCTGAGGATGGCGAAAGCGACCTCGCCAATCCTTGATGACAAGAAAATCGAGGAGATCAGGAGATCCGTTCCCGGGGTAAGTGAGATATATGGGGTCGAATCACTCGGCATACCGGCAAGGATGATAGTGAAGTTCAAAGGGAAGATCCTGAATGCTCTCTCCGGGGGATTCGACACCGAATGTGGCGTATCAGGATTGCCTGCAAAGCTGGTGGAGGACGGCCTGGAGGACCCTGAGGAGTACGTTTTCAAAGAGGATGAGCCGCTGATCCCCATCGTTCTTTCCACGCACCTGGTGGAGATGTATAACCACCACTTTACCGAGGTGATGGGTATCCCCAAGGTGAATCCCAACTGGATCAAACGGCAGGAGTTTTATTTGTCTATCGGCGAATCTCCTGTGGCCAAGACCGAGCGGACCATCGGCCCGTTCCCATGCAAGCTGGTGGGGATTTCACGTCGGGCGCCCATATCGAGCGTCACCGTGCCGCCACCTTACATCAGCTACTGGAGGAAGATGTACTTCGGCGAAGAGCAGAAGCGGGTTTATCAGAAAGCCGTGATCATTGCGGAGTCTGTTAACCTGGTCGAGGGAATGGAAGCGAAACTGGAGGAGATGGGATTCGATGTGTCCACGAACAGAGAAACCGTCTCCAAGATCAACACGGCTTCGGCGGTGATCAACGCCCTTGTAATCTTTGTCGGTTTGATCATTCTTCTCATCTCGTCGGCGAGCATCGTCAATATCCTGACGATGTCCGTGTACGAGGAGGCGACGGACATCGCTATTCTGCGCTCCGTCGGAGCAAGGAAAGCGCATGTTCGGGGCATATATTTCCTGAAAGCGGGCTTCATCGGCCTGTTCGGTGCGCTGGATGGATTGCTCATCGGCTTCATAGCCATTCAGGTCGCAGACAACCTTGCCCAGAAGTATTTGCAGTCTCTCCCCTACCGCCCGGACACCTTTTTCCTTCCCTCCCTCTCCCTGATGGCGGCGTGTTTTCTGGTAGGACTTGTCTTCAGCCTTGCAGCGGGGACGATCCCCGCCAATATTGCCGCATCCCTGAATCCATCCAAAGTTCTCAGGGAGGGATAGGGGCCAGCCGCCGGACACCCCCGGCACCAGAACCGGACAGATCATTCAGAGTACATAAAGAGAATCCGCAATTTCGGTCAACATCGCAAGTCGCGAAAGTGAGGTATGTTGCCAGTTCTGTCATAGCGGCCTTTGCGCCCTTGAGCGCCATTGTACTGCACCGAAATCGTCGCAAAACCCTACCATTTTTTCCGATGCCCGACATATTCGCCGTCGTGCTCCTGCGACGCCCCACACGACGGAAAAGCCGTAGCCATTTGCGGCTATAGCACCGTTGAACTAAACCGCTTGGTAGTTTTCGATCCATCCATAGCCTTTCGTGGATTACTTACCGCTGGCCGATGATCCGGCTGACCTTCCATTGTTTTCGTGCGACCGCAGCTATTTTTGCCACGGTACCTCCTTGATGGATCGAGGCATAGTGTCCTCGATGGAAGAACCAACCGGTAATCTCAAAGAAGGAGGGATGTGTCATGACCCCGTTGAGGCAAAGGATGATTGAAGACATGCAGGTCCGGAACTTTTCCCCGGAGACGATCAAGGGCTACGTGTTTTACGTAGCGCAGTTCGCCAAGCATTTCGGAAAGTCGCCGGACCTTCTGGGGGCCGAGGAGATTCGACAGTACCAGGTCTATCTGCTTCGGTACAGGAAGCTTTCCTTGTCCACCTTGAACCTGGCGCGACGACTTGCAGAAAGAGAGATCGGTAATCGGGTCATGACGTGAAACCGGCTCTGTGCTCACTTGAAGGAGGTTTGTCATTCGCCGCTAATCCCGACACCGGTTTCACACTTTGCGAGATGTCCAGCAGGTTCTTGGACCTCGGCTCATGTCCAACGACAAGCCCCGCTTCGCATGAAGGACCTGAAAGACATCCGTCTCACC
>JABMQX010000019.1 GCA_013203085.1 bacterium
AAGTCTTTGAAAGAAAAAGAGGTCATTTACGAGCTGAACATCCGAGTGCATGCCATATATCAGCCGCTTCAGATAGACCTCGTGGATATGCTTGCGGATCATAGAGACGAGATCCGGCGACTGATCGAGGAATTGAAGGATAAGGATGCTCAAGAGCTGCAGGATCAAATATACAAGACCTTCAAGTTTCATCTGTGTCCCGCCTGCCAGCGGAGGTATATCAAGAATCCCCTCGCCCTTCTGCGTGAGGACTACGATGCGGACCTCGGCGAGGCGCCAAAGCGCATCGAGTAAAAGGGATGTTTAACTGCCGGGCGTTTCGGAAGAAAAAAAAGCTCGTTCTCCGCAACAGCGGTAGTCGGCTGGAAACCTAACGCAGGCAATCTCGGAGGAAAGAATGGCGCAGAATTACAGGTTGCTGGTCAACGGAAAATGGGTCGAGACTGAGGAAAAAGTCGCCATCCTGAGTCCTTACGACGGTCGGCTCGTGGGGAAAGTGTGCAGGGCAAATGAAAAGAAGATGGAAGCGGCCATCGCTGCCGCGGCAGGCGCCTTCGAGAAGACCAGAAGGCTGCCAGCATACGAGAGGTCGGCAATGCTTCTTGCCATCGTTCGGGGATTGAAAGAAGCCCGACGGGACCTCGTGAAGACTATCGTGGGCGAGGCGGGCAAGCCCATCACCTACGCAAAAGGAGAAGTGGAACGCTGCATCCTCACGTTCACCATCGCTGCCGAGGAGGCAAATCGCATCGGGGGGGAAATGATCCCCCTTGACATCTCGCCGACCGCCGCAGGTCGAACCGGCATAACTCGGAGATTCCCCCTCGGCCCGATAGCGGCGATCACCCCATTCAACTTCCCCCTCAACTTGGTCGCCCACAAGGTGGCGCCGGCGCTGGCGGCGGGCAATACAGTCATCGTACGACCCGCTTCCCAAACGCCGATCAGCTCCCTTATCCTGGGCCGAATCTGTACGGAAGCTGGGGTTCCAAAAGGGGCAATTAACATCGTGCCGTCGTCCGTGGAAGTTGCCCAGAAACTTGTCACCGACGAACGGATAAAGAAAATCACATTTACCGGCAGCGACGCCGTCGGTTGGGGATTGAAGAACAGGTGCGGCAAAAAGAAGATTACCTTGGAGTTGGGCGGAAATGCCGCGGTGATAGTCCACGGCGACTGCGACCTCGATTTCGCCGCGCAGAGGATCGCCATAGGGAGTTTTGCCTACGCCGGGCAGGTATGCATTTCGGTGCAGCGAATCTATGTCGAGGAGTCCATCTTCGCCTCGTTCAGGAGGAAGTTCCTCAAAGCGATAAGGGAAAATGTGGGCGTGGGGGATCCCCGCAAAGGAACGACCGTCGTCGGCCCCATCATTGATTCTGGCTCAGCCGACCGGATCATGGAATGGATTGCAGAGGCAAAGAAAGGGGGAGCCAGGGTTCTCTGTGGCGGGAGGCGAGAAGGAAACATCATCCAGCCGACTGTATTGGCAAACGTCGGTCCTCGCATGAAGATAAGTTGCCGAGAAGCGTTCGGTCCCGTGGTCACCCTTTCGCCTTACAGCGATTTTGATGAGGCTTTGAAAGAAGCGAACGATTCCGTGTACGGTCTTCAGGCGGGCGTTTTCACGCGGGATATTCGGCGAATTTACAGAGCCTTTTGCCAACTCGATGTAGGCGGTGTGATCATTAACGACTATCCGACGTTCCGAGTGGACAACATGCCCTACGGAGGAGTGAAGAACTCCGGCTTCGGGCGAGAAGGCGTCAGATATGCCATAGAGGAGATGACAGAACTGAAGCTGCTTGTCTTAAACATGAGCTGAGGCTTCGACTGGCCGACGCGAGGAAAAGTTACCGATCCGGCCTGGATACAATTCGAAGAGGCTGAGGAGATTCACGATGGATGTACCTTTTATCATAGACAACGTGTATGACTTGCAGGGAGTGAAATGCCCTTGCGGTTTCTCTCGCCGCGGTCTGGAGAGGCCGGAGAACGATGTCGCCACGCTGCACGTCGTTGACATCTCCGAAGATGCCAGGGAGCACTACCATAAGAACATGAGGGAAATCTACTTCGTCCTCGAAGGGGAGGGAGAGATCCTTCTCAATGGCGAGAGCTATCCGGTCAAGCCCGGCTCCACCGTTCTCATCAACGCCGGAACGAGACATAAGGCGAGAGGAAGACTCAAAGTCATCAATGTAGTGGTCCCTCCCTTCGACCCGATGGACGAGTTCTTCGACTGAGCCATCGGTTCCCGGGCAGTTCGTTGCGGGCTTTCCGTGGGCGCAGGGGGGTGCTGCGCAAAACGAGCGATGAGCATGGATGAAGAAAAACTGGCAGCGGACCGAAGCCAGAGGGGGAGTTTTTTCCGTGCCCAACCGATGCGGCGCCAGTTTGACCGATGGAAAACCACCGGGCTGCTTTCTGCATCCACCAGCGAGAGGTCTCTTCTGTGGACACCAAACTGAGGGTCATCATCAACTCGCTGTGCAGCGTCGCCGGGCGTATGATCTCAGTGATCATCGGGCTGATTCTGACGCCCTTTATGCTGGACAAGCTTGGACCGGCAGCCTTCGGCATCATCCCGTTGATCATGGCGTCCATTCTCCCCTTCCTTGAAATTTCCACCGCAGGGATTTCAACCTCCGTGGGGCGCTACGTCACGTTACATCGCGCCCGCCACGAGACCGAGGAGGCCAACCGCTACTTCAACACATCGTTTTTCGCGCTGCTCGGCCTGTGCGTCTTTGCCTGTTTGCCCATTCTGGCGCTGAGCTATTACTTTCCTTCGATTTTCAAGGTGGCGAAGGGATGGGAAAGGCGAAGTCAATGGACAATGCTGGTGGCAGGCGTGGCGTTCATCATCTCAGCGGCATCCGGCCCCTACGGTGTCGGAATGTATTACAGGCAAAGGTTCGATTTACGAAGCGCCTTTGAAGTCGCGGCTGCCCTGGCAAGGGCAGGAACGATCGTGTTGCTGTTTTGCGTTATCGCCCCAAACACGGTCTATGTAGCCGTGGGAATGGTCGTTGCCGCCAGCGTTCTGGGCGTGGCGAACGTTGCCACGGCTTACCGCATGTTACCGGGGCTGCGAACGTCGTGGCAGTTCTTCTCCAGAGATAAGCTCAGGGACGTTTCGGCTTTCAGCTTTTTCTTGGTGATTTCCCGACTGAGCTTGATCCTATTTGTGAGCACCGATTATTTGCTGATCAACTGGCTGCTGCCAAAGGAAGACGTTACTGTCTACAACCTGGGAGCACGGTGGGCGCCGGTCATGAGGGGTTTCATGGCTGCGGCGGTTTTCGTGCTCGGGCCCCTCGTAACCATACTGGACGCTACCGCTCAACACGACCGCATCCGCCGGATTTTCCTTCGGGGAACGCGGGTGATGTTGTTGATCATTTGTCCCGTCGCAATTTTTTTCTGCGTGCTGGCAAAACCATTTATGACGGTATGGGTGGGAGGTATATACCCGGAGGCGGTCGAACCTGCGGTGCGGGTTCTTTGGGTGATGGTGCTACCCCTGGTGATGAATCTGGCGGTGATGCCCGCGTTCACCATGTTCACGGCTATGGGCCGCGTACGAGTGGTGGCGCTCGTGACGCTGGGGGCCGCTCTCGCAAACATAGGCTTATCAATCTGGCTGGCTGTGGGGCTTAATCTCGGCATCCTCGGTATAGCTATCGGCTCAAGCGCGTGTCTCCTCGCCAAGAACGCGGCGTTCACCCCGTGGTACATGTGCCGTCTTTGCGGGTCGCCTCTGAAAAGCTTTTATCGCCTTTTCCCCGGTCCGATTGCCGCATGTCTTCCCGGAGCCGGGTTGGCGATTCTGGTACAATACGTTGCAAACATCAGCAACTGGCCTGCCATCTTCCTCACAGGAGGGTGTTGCGTGCTGTCCTATTTGCTGATTGTCTATTTCTTCTGTCTCACTGCCGACGAAAAGGAGCAGGTCTCGGCGGGCTGGGCGAGAGTCCGGAAGGTCTTCCGCCGGGAGCAATCACAGAAACATGAGTGAGTTCAATGTCGTAGGAGAGGTCGCCGAGAAGTCGCTGTGCTGCGGGTGCGGTGTTTGCGCGGGCCTTTGCCCGGAGGGCGTCCTGGACATGAAATTCAACTCCCGAGGGGAGCTTGTGCCCGCTTTGACCGGCGAATGCACCGAATGCCGACTGTGTCTTCAGGTTTGTCCCGCCCTTGAAGTCGGCGAACGGCTTTCGCCGGAAGAACTCTTTGGGGGAGCTCCCTCCGGAAGGAATGTTCACGTCGGAGACTACACGGCCCTTTTCGTCGGCCATTCCGACCGGCATAGGGAGAAAGCCGCCTCGGGGGGAATGGCGACATGGACCCTCGAAGAACTTTTCAGGGAGGAGA
>JABMQX010000004.1 GCA_013203085.1 bacterium
CTTCAGCAGCAGCGAGAAGAGAGCTGAGACATTCTCGATGACACGCTGTGCCTCCTCTCTGCTGATTCTTCGCCCGCTCCGGGATTCCACGAAGGCAATCGTGCGATCGGTGATGTCCGACTGTTTCTGCTTCATCTGAATAGCCAAAAAGAAAAGCCCCAGAGGGGCGGGTCCGGTATGGGTTCCTCCGGGGCTTTAGCACCCGTACGTCCGGGTGTTCTTGCCGATTCTTGTACTCAACCGGACCCTGCCCTCCATAAATAGAAGCGGAACCTTCAGGGGAGCATCCGGAACCTTTGGGGTAGCAATTCTCTGAGGGAAGGGATTTTTAGGTGTGCCAAGATGTTTTGCGGTCGGGAGAGTACATGATCAGGTTGCCGAGGAGGAGGAAAGTCGTGAGGTGTGACAAAAGCTTTGGGGCATCACGTTTCTTGATGTTCTCATACGCTTTGTTAATTGCTTTGGACACAGCTTTTCGAGCATTTTCTTGCTCGCTTTTCAACTTCGCTTGGCGGGCCGGCAGCCCTTTCCTAATTTCGCAGAACACTGTCTCCTTTTCTCCTTCCAGTTTTTCTATTCTTCCAGAGTCGTTATAAGCGCGGGCCTCCCCGAGTTCTTCGTTGATCTCCTTGAGTCGGTCGTTGTATTGCTCAAGCGCCTTTCTGTCATTGCGTGCCTGAGCAGAGGTGTTGATACCAGTGTATTCACGATCTGGGAAAACTTCTGCACGGAGCTGAAAGGGCGTAAACACCTCGCCTTCATGTGCGAGCAAATGCGCGATGTAATGCATGCCATCGAGGTTCTTGAGGGGAGGGAGCTCAGCGCTCTCATAGCGGACTAACCAACCATCTCCTTCCTTGCGGAAAACGTTTTCAGGCCTTTCGGTGTCGGGAACCTGTGGAGGAGTGACGGTTTCAACGCCGTAACCGTCTCCCTCCGATGGATATCTCAGGGCATCAGCAAGCTCTTCTTCATACCCTGCTACGCTGGACTGCCTGAATAACGGCAAGTCTATGTTAGCCTGCACGCGGAATGAATTCAAAAGGGCGGTGTTCACTCGTTTCGTGAAGTCGCGGTAAAAGGCCGTTGCTTCCTCCTCTAACTCGATGAAGCCATCCAAAGCCTCGTCCATAGACTGCTGCCAAGGCTGGCCAACGGCCTCATAGTATAGCCAGGAGTGGATATCCGAGGGCAGGGACCGCTCGATCCGAGCCTTGGTTCGACAGAATTTACCGACAGTCATTTCTTCTTCGAAATGGCCTATGAGAGTGAACAACCTTGGGACACTGCCCCCGAGGCCCACCGTTCGCATACCCCAGTAGAGATTAGGAATGTCAGAATCCTTCCGGTTGTAGAAATCGTCGATTTCACAAAGAAACTCAATTTCCTTTGCCCTCAGGCTCCTTCGCAGAATGAGAAGACAGCGTTTCCACGCCCTCTCGTGGTCTGATGTTCGGGTGCTTATCGACAGTTCTTTCAGGACATCTATCGTGGCTCGCAGCACCCTTGGGCGGACTCCGCACAGCTTCGCCGAAGTCTCCGCGTCCAGACCATCCATGAGAAGCGCACTCTCGTACCTGTACTCCTCCAATTCGAATCCTTCCGAATCAATGACCCGGCCATCAGGGTAGAGGGTATACTCCGCATCAGGCCAATGGACATAGTCGGTTCCAGACTTATATCTCGTTCGCGAGTGCTGGCCCGCCTGCGGCCAGCGGTAGTAGTAGGTAAAACGCTCTTTCCCGTCCACAGGGATGTTCATCGAGAATTCCTCAGAGTCAGTCGGCATCTTGACGGGATATAAAGGTATTAGGAATCGCGCAAGCCAAGACGAGGAGAGGAAGCCCGTGAGTGGAAATCCTGTCCGGTTCAGATGCTTCTCATTTTGCTTAAGATCCTTGGCGAAGGACTCAGCCAACTGGCCAAGTTCCTTCAGACCATAAAGCGGCGTCTCAATACTGAGGGGAGAGCTAGAGCCGTGCTCGAGACTCCAACCACGAGGTTGACTTATGTCGAAACACTTTGAATAGCCTACATGAGGACTTGCAAGGTAGTTATGGACGCGAACGTGTCGCCGCAGTGTGAGGATGTGCGCCTCTTCAAAGATCTTCAGAGCTCTCGCCGGGCCGACCTCGGAAATAGCCTTGTCAAAGGCTGTGTTGTAAGGGAATTTCGGCTCAAGCCAGTCCGCTGCGCAAAGCTCGAAGAAAACGCTTTTGACTCTCTCAGGATCGAGATCCCATTTCCGCGCACACTCGTCGGCTTCTCTCCGGAGTATTCTCCTATCCTCATCCGACATTTCCATTTTGTTTTCTCGCCTGCGAGCCGATGCCCGCTTTACCTCGTCACATCGTCATTATAGCAAAACATTGTCAACAACTGCACAATTGTCTCTGAGACATGCGGACTTACACCGAGGGGCACGCCGTAGAACGCGGCCCCGACCATTGTGCAACTCAACCGCTGGCCAAAGAACCACTCGCGCTTGACATTTGCAATGGAGGGGGAATCTCGCGCGAAAAGCACCGCCTGGCATAGCCACGTCGTTTTTTCTTCCGGGGGGGCGCGTATGCTGGTGGGAACAGTGGGGCTTCAGAAAGCGAGCCAGGAGCGTTCTTACCCCCTTTCAGCCACATTCGCCCCCAAAATGAGGCCCCCTTTACACGCTTATCCGATTATTGACCCCAGAAAAGCCCCAAATTGCCTCCCTTTTCCTTGAAATGGGCATGAAATAAGGGCGAAAAAGCGCTTTTTGGTGAAGAAAAATTATTTTGCGCAAACCAACGGCAGGGCTATACAGATATCGTAACCCTCTGACCCATCGCCTTTTGCCGCAACCGCTGCCCTGTGAGCCGGAAACTGACGATCTTGCTGGCGAAAACTTGGCGAATGTAAGGTGGAAATATGGCGAAAGTGGCTGGGGCAGTACGGGATAAGGTCTGCTGGCGTGGTCATGGCTGGGCACGCGTGAAGATCGCCACGGCCACCGCTGGTGCCACCCTGATGCTGCCAGTGCCAGCGTGCTCCCGCCGATGCCCAAGTAAACATAACTGTAATTATCATGCCGTTCAGCGACTCTCCCCATTTCTCCTTATCACGCGCGCTGCCAACAAGTTACGCCATATCTCCGGCAAGGGCAACGGCGTC
The DNA here is from genome assembly GCA_013203085.1 of bacterium. Lineage (GTDB taxonomy): Bacteria > Auribacterota > JABMQX01 > JABMQX01 > JABMQX01 > JABMQX01. Next base: position 3,148 of record JABMQX010000004.1, read on the forward strand.
AATACGGCAATAAACAGGGCAAATTGCCGTCTTTTTCGGAAATGTTAGGCGAGGCTAACAATATGAGAGGCAGGGTTGGCGGTCGCGGGGTGAGAGTGCAGTGAGGGCTGGGGCAGGCTCACGCGGCAAGGGAACGTCAAGCCCTCTGCGTACTGTGCGTTGTCTGTGTTGGTTCTCTTTGTTGCATAGTGTCCGTGAATAGGCCGAGAAAAGACAGGTTCCTAAAGATGAATGGGTAATAGGTCCACTCTGTAACGGTTCTACCGTCTCGCGGGCTGCGTAACCATCTGTCTGCGAAAAGGATGCTACACTGAGCTCCCACCAAAGCCTGACGATTCGCAGCTCAAGTCGAGCTATGTGGCGAAAATGATTATTGCAGGTTGGTAATGGCCAGCGTGAGAGTCTGTTACGAACATATCAAGTGTTACGGATCCGGGGATCCGATTTTTGTTCATTAGACGACTCGTTTTATCGGCCAAGAATTCTTAGTTCTTGAGCACGAAACGTGGCCTGATTTCGACATGTCTGACTGCCGCCTTTGCTTTGCGCTCCAAAGGAAGCGTCCATCGACCCACCATTAAAAAGGAGCAGCAGAGCCCCTCTGGGTCATCGCAATATGTTGGTTGGGAGCCAGCCGAACCTGTTCTCTACTCTGTGCGCGACAATTCAAAAACTGGGGAACAAGGAGGTCTGAGAGAAGATCCTTTGGCTACGGGCGTGGAGACAACAGGCCAAGCCTTACTCGCCTCGAACTTCTTGTGCCTTTCAGAAAGGTGCCTCAAGACAAAGATCACAACGAGGACAAGCAGAACTACAGGGATCTCTCACACGACCCCCTCATGGCTTTGTAGTTCGATTGCTTCTTATGATTTCCCCGATTACACAGTCTAAATTATAACCTGGGTTCACTTCCAAAACCCGGATGCCATGATCCTCGCACAAGCGTGTCTTATCTGAATCACCTTGGCGGATTTGGCTGAGTGCTGCCTCACCGTTTAAGAACCCACCGATTTGATCCTTTTGGATAGCCCGGCACTCGATCGCTACCCCATGCTTAGCCAAAAGAATGTCGAGATGCTGGCCCCCCAGCCAATCTGGGCGAGCATGGTGAATCACCGCTTCATCAGAGAAGAACTTCCTGAGCTTGTACCAGAGGTGTGTTTCGGCAACCCACGCCTCCCCGACTTTGGGCGAATTTTGCTCTTCCCTTACTGTACTCTCTGCCTCGCGCATCAGTGAGTAAACTTCCTGCACGGCTTTCTCATGAGTCGTGAAGTGATAAAACGGCAAATCTATTTCAGTCGCGCCGAGGTAACCAGTGAATATTTCGTATCTCGTTCTGCAAGCATCCCGGGCCCAGACCTCGAGCAGGTTAACTCGCTCCTCGGATTCCAGAGCCTCAAGTTGGATGTCCAGATACTCTGATATTTGCTGCAAGGTTCTTCTGCCGGATGTGTTAACCTCCGGACCTGCCATCACCAGCGCTTCACGGCCCGAAATTCGATTTCCCGTCAGCAGTTTGAGGGTTAGCCGCTTGTCCGTCATGTAGCCCGAGCGGCCATCCACATCTGGTTCCGGAAGAACTTCAAGACCATCAACATATTCTCCTTCCATTACATAGCAGTCCGACAACCACAATCTGACATGCAAGGTCAGGACACCTTCGTCGGGGTAGGCAGAATACATCCGTTCCAAGACACCGGCCGCCTTCCTTGGAGGCAATTGCAATACGGAATAGAGATAACAGAAGGCATAGCTTACTTGGCCATCAAGAGGGATAGGATTGCCAGAACGCCACTCCGAAAGCCAGAAACGGTAAAATCGTTTCTGCTCGGTATTCATTGTATCTACGCCAGGAAGAGGATCCTTGTACTCAGGGACCTTAAAGGAGCAACCTCCATTTCGTGGTGCCCGAGCGGAGGAACTGCCCATAAGAAACCACCTTATCTACAGCTGTCTACTTTGATCGCTGGCAAGACTGACCGCTTGCGCAGTATTCTTCCGCAGGTTAGCAGACAGCCCTGTCGGCGCTGACCTTATTTGATGCGTCTTGCTTCACCTGATCTTGGCGGCCTGCATACGGAGCAAAAAGTGTACCTGTTACGTCTCGCCCCCCGCCCGCGTGACACCAATTCTCGACTGGCACGATTAGTCCTGCCCGATTGCTTTTCCTCCGGCCGCGGTGTTTCTGAGCGACAGCATGCTCCACGCGTGGAAGCTCGTTTGTTCCCCCAGTTACGTAGGGCGCTCAACCGAAAAACAGGTAAGGGCTCAGGCAGTCGGACTTCAAGCCACGCTTCGGAAGATACTCAGTTTGCGCTCATTTTTGCCAGTGCTGCCCCTTTTCTCGGTTAACGCGCAGCTTTGCCCCCGAGCCTAAGTGCGTCAGATTCCACGAAAGTGCGGAGTCCTCCCTCGACTTTTTCCTCACCCGCCTGGCCCGTCGTACCAGGAAAGGTACTTTTGATTTGTCAGGTAACGGACAATCACCACGGTTCGATTCCGACGAAAAAAGCAACTAAGCGTAGGTACAGGTCCGTACTCAGCGTTTATTCCACTGTGCGGCGCCTGGATTCGAAAAGTGCGAGGGAGCCGGTCCGAGCCAGAGGCCGGAGGGCGAGTTGTAGGAATGTAGCGGAGTTCGTTCAAAAAGCGATCGCCTGATTTCGGTTCCGCCTTGGCGGGACTTCGGCATGCCGATGTTCTTCTGCTACGACCGGCAGGAGTGCCGGCGTTTCGTGGAGGAATTTCTGTAAACGTATCAGCGGAAGGGACGGATCCCGTAACGTTGCAGTTCAGGGTTGACGAGCGGAGCGCGACATACCCTGCGACGGCTGGTTCGCGCCATGCGATCAAGCGGTCAATCGAGAAGAATCTTGACGCGATAGAACAGCCGATTCGGGTTGGTGAGAACGCCGGTGTGCAAGAAGTTGGTGCTGCGAATGGGAGAACCCGATGGAATTTCAATGATTGGGCCAACGTCGCCAAGAACACCGTCGACGTCGGCGCTGGTCTGAACCCTGTAGCGATTGCCGGCAGCACACTCCCACTGCAACCGGATACCGTCACCCTCTCGTACGATGGATGTGATGGCAAATCGGGTTGTCACATACAGAGCGCGGACCTCTTCCTGGCCGAGGGCGTAGTTGTACAGCCGAACGTCGTCGATGGATCCCTTGAAGGCGGTGTAGTTCCATGTCGAGTTTGCTCCGATGGCCAGAAACGCATCGGATACGTAGATCGGATCGCTGAAAGAGGCCGTCTCCGGCAGGGCGTACCCGTTCAGGTAGTGCCGAACGGTTGTCCCGTCCCACGTGCTTGCCACATGCATCCAATCCTCCGTCGACACGGTGCCTTGATTCCGGTCCTCAAGCGTCCACGGGTAGGAACCTTCTCTGTCTAGGAAGAGGCCGAAGTTGCCGGGTTGGGATCCTTGGTCGGTGACGCCGTAGGTGCCGAACCAGTAGGAGAGCTTCCCGTCCCCTTCCTTTGCGAGAATCGGCGCGTCCCGGCCGATGTCTTCAGAGCGCACCCAGGCCGCACAGGAGATTCCTGCCGCGATGTGCAGCGACGGGGCGTCGGGAATGCGAACATAAGTCGAACCGCTGCCTGTAGTGCCGTCGAAGTACAGCGCGCTCCCCCTGATACCCGCCGTCCATGTGTTGGACTTGGCATTCACAAGGGTGCCGTGGTTGCTGAAGCCCGAATGGTCCGTGACGTTGGTCCCGCCGCCCTCGTCAAACGCCCAGTGGCCTACCATCCCGGCTACGGTGCCCACGAGGGCGGTCACCTCGTCACCGGTGAGTGCGTGGTTGTAGATCCTCACCTCGTCCATGGCACCCTTGAATGCGGTGGTGTTATAGGTCGAGTTAACGCCGATGGCCAGAAACGCATCGGAGGCAAAGATGGGCCCTGCGAACGCGCCCGTTTCCGGCAACGCAACGCCGTTGAGATAGTGCCGGATCGTGGTGCCGTCCCAAGTGCTGACGATATGGCCCCAGAGGCCCCGCGGCACGGACCCCTGGTCGCGGTCAAAGATGCTCCAAGGCTGGTTGCCGTCGGCATCGAGCAGGGCACCGAAGTTCCCTGGGACGCTGCCGCCTGTGCCAACCGTGCCGAACCAGTAGGAGAGCCCGCCGTCGCCCTCCTTGGCCAGGATCGGCGCGTCGCGAGAGGTATCGTCGCAGCGCACCCAGGCCGCGAATGAGATAGCGTCGGTGATGCGCAGCGACGGGGCGTCGGGGATGGAAATATAAGTTGAACCGCTGCCGGTGACGCCGTCGAAGTAGAGTGCGCTGCCGGTGACGCCGTTCGTCCAAGTGCTGGCCTTGGGGTTGACCAGCATCCCGCCGTTGCCCCAACCGGAGGTGTCGGCAATATTGGTGCCGCCACCTTCGTCGAAGGCCCAGTATGCCACGAGCTCCGCCAAAGCGGGCGGGCCAGGGACGGTAACTGCGATTGCAGCCGCAGCCAGCCACGACCGGATGCTTCGTGTCTTCATAAGTTATTTCTCCAGGCGAGGGTTGGCTTGAGCGCCTTGTCCGCTCAAGGTCACTGTTCGGGTGTGACTCCTTGATTGTGGTGAATTATGCGTCGTCTTCAGTCGCACGTTATGGCAATTATTGCTCCAGTAATTCCAGCGAAAAGGGAAAGTCCAGTTCCGATTGTCAACAGAACGACGGGGCGAGTTGCGGCACGCAAAGCAGGCAACACGGAGTGTCCTCCGGAACACACAGCATTTACTACCAGCGTCCATTATGCCGGGCCGGGGGAGCGGCGTCAAGCCCAATTTGACAACAGTGGCGTGCTCGGCGCATGCCCGCCTGCACGCTGAGCCGCGGCTCGGGGCTGTTCTTCATGAGCGAGGGAGGTGGGGACACCACAGCGGTCCCGAGTAGTATCATCATCAGCTTCAAACGAATCCAGATCAACCCCTTCAGCTACCTCCGCGACATCTTCCCGCGCATCAGCGCCCACCCCATGAATCGCCTCCGCGACCTCCTTCTCAACAACTGGAAAGTCGCTCACCACGCCACTCAAAACCTCCCGGCTTTACCCGTCACCTCCTAACATTGGTGCCAGATTTCACCTGTGTCTATCGGACGCTAACAGACTACATTCAGGGCGGAAACTGGGGAGCAGCCAGGAGTTTCCCCAAAAACGGCGAGAGTCACGATGTAACCTCTTGGTAGCGTGGGAGAAACCGAAAATGGCCAGTGTGAAAGCCCTTTTGTGGTCAAAATTGGGGAAACTTTTTCACGAAACAGGAGAGTGTTTGAGTTAGGAGTTGCGACTTCGATGAGGTCACAAGCCACGGGAAGTCCGATAGTAATGGCTGGCGAATCCGTTGAGGTTCAAAGGCGAAATCGCCGAAATTTTGGGGAAACTCCTGGGGAGCAGCCTCTTGACAACAGAGCATCAAGTCTCCCTTCGCTCTGTTGGACTCTTGCTGAGATCTTATGAGAAACCGAAGAGCAAAGACTTTGGA
>JABMQX010000206.1 GCA_013203085.1 bacterium
CGCAAGGTGGCCGGGTCGGGCGAGTGATATTCAAACGCTGTTCCGAGGCTCACCAGTGTGACCTTCGATGCCTCGAATTTCGCCCTGACCTTCTTTCGCTGCTCTTCAGTCAAGTTTGACTCGACCCTGTGAGCGTGAGTGCTCCTGAGCTCGACGCCCTCAAACCCGGTCTGCCCACACCGCTTGATGATGGTATCAACGTCCCAGTCCTTTGCCAGGTTGTAAGTGACCAGACCAAGTTTCATCCGCCCCGCCTTCTTTTGCCTGGCAGCCGAGCGATCATCGCCTGATGGCGCCGAAACCGCGCTGCCAAAGGCCCTGCCGCTCATTCCCAGTCCGACAGTGGCGAACAATGATCCTTTGAACGCTTGAGCAAGAAATTCTCTCCGGGATAGTTCTTTTCGCTCTCGTTTCACATCAGCCTCCTTTTTCTTCCCGTCAATTAGGAGATTTCCAGCGAATCCAATCTTCGTAACCCTTTAGTCTCCGGGGGAGATGAACTCACCGCAGAGAGCACGCAGAGCAGGTCTGAGGTTTTCCAATACGATTCTCTGGACGCCCGGGTTCCCTCGTGCCGCTGAGTTTGCCGTCTCTGTAACGCTGCCGTCCCGGCGGCTGTCCCGAGGGCGTCCCGCCCTCGAGCGGGGGCAGGATGCCCCCGATACAGCCGGCAAGATGCCGGCGTTACGGTGGCGCCTCTGCGTGGTCTGCGGACTGTGCGGTTCCACGCTCAGCCGGCCGTGAGTGGCATTACCAATGTTCCTTCTTTTTCCTTGAATCTACCAGAAGAATGCGCTTTTGACAACCGGGGTGTTGGGCGTGGGATAGGGCTCGGCGCAGCGGAGCGTCATCGTGAATCCGCGAGGTCACCTGCACCGTTGGCTTTCGGCAAGCTCCGCCGGCCGCGCCGGAAGCCAGAAAACGGCTTGACTTGTTCTGCCGTGCGCGGTTCCATTCTTGGGGACCGGCGGGTCCCATGGAGCAACCTATTCTCTGGGAGGAAAGCAATGAAAGTGGAATCGAAAGAACGGTCAGCATCCCCTACTGATGCCTCGGGTGGCAAGATTTCTCGTCGAGGTTTCCTGAAGGGCGCGGCGACATTGGGGGCACCTTTTGTCCTGGCGAAGTCCGGCGGAGTCGGCGCGGGAACGGTGGTTTCCACCGCACACAAGAAGCTTGCGGCTCTCGGCGGGCCGCGGGCGGTGCCGGGGGGACTGCGTAAGGGTTGGCCCCTTATCACGGACGAGGACAAAGCTGCTGTGATGAAGGTCCTTGAGCGGGGGCAGCTATGGGGGACCGGCGCGCCGGAGACACGGGCGTTGCAGAAGGAGTGGGCCGAGTTCATCGGCACGAAACATTGCATCGCCACCAACGGTGGCACCGCCGCCCTGCACATGGCTGTCGCTGCCGCAGGGGTTGAGCCGGGGGATGAGGTCATCACCTGTGCCTATTCATGGTTCGCCAGTGCGTCCTGTATCGTCCACCACAACGGAGTTCCGAGGTTCGTGGACATCCAGCCCCGCACCTTCAACATTGACCCCGCGAAAATCGAGGAGAAAATAACGCCCAAAACTCGCGCCATGATTCCCGTGCACCTTTTCGGCTTGCCGGCGGACATGGACGAGATAAACGCTATCGCCAGAAAGCACAACCTCGTTGTCATCGAGGATGCGTGCCAGTCGCACGGCGCAATGTACAAAGGGAAGCGTGCCGGAAATCTCGCCGCGATGGCCGCCTTCAGCCTCAATGCAACGAAGAACTTACCCGGCGGCGAGGGCGGGCTGTTCAACACCGACAGCGACCTGTATGCAGACCGGGCCGAGGCTCTTCGTATGTTCGGCGAAATCGAGCACTCTCCGCGTTTTCGAGGGAAGAATTTCTCCGAGTTCGGTTGGAATTATCGTCCGCAGGAGTTCACTTCCGCCTTCACCAGAGCCAGGATCAAGAGGCTCGACGCGGAAAACGGTGTGAGGCAGGCAAACGCCGTCTATCTCACGAAGCACCTCAGCCAGATAAAGGGGGTCATACCTCCCTATGTGCCGCCCGATCGCACGCACGTCTATCACATGTATCGGATTCGGCTCAAACCTGCGGAGCTTGGGCTATCGGTTGATCCGAAAACATTTCGCCGGAAGGCACAAAGGGCGCTGAACGCTGAAGGTGTTCCTGTCGGCGGATACAAGAGCATGCCCATTCCAGCACAGAACCTCTTCAAGCTCAAGATTGGATATGGGAAAGGATGCCCGTGGTCGTGCCCGCA
>JABMQX010000207.1 GCA_013203085.1 bacterium
ACACAATTTTACAGATTTTGAGCGTGACACTTTTCGAGAAAACCCCCGTTTTACAGGCGTTTTCTGACAAGCTTTACAAAACCAAAACATGTGGTTCTGATAACCAGTTGATGTTGTTTGACTTATAACCGGACAGTAGTGAACCTTTGTACAGATTCGTTTTTGAACATCGCCGGGTGGGCGGCGGGCTTTGAGAGGTGTTCATCGGTCTCCTCAGTGGCGTCGCAATAGCTGCATTCGCCAAAGAGGATTTAGTCCTGGCGCTTTCCGACTTCAAGACGAAAGAATCGAATAACCGCCTGGCCGGAAGGCGGCGGGTATTGCTGCACCCCGCCGTTACCGTAAAGGAGTGGAAGGTGCTTTGAGCTCCAGGTTTGAAGCGTTCCAGACTGCTGCACTTGATAGGTGAATCCGAAGGCTGAGTTCCATTCCATAATAAGGGACCCTGTACTCCCATCCGTCCTTAGAAGCGGCTCATGTGGGTCTATGAAAATCGCCGTGGAAACGGTCGAATCGCCGGTCTCGTCAGTAATCCTCGCACGGATCGGCACGGGACCGGCGACGTCTCTCGCAACAGTGAGGGTTTTCGTCGTTGTCGGGGAGGTGTCAAAAACGCCGTCCCCGTCCAGATCCCATTCGACCCGCAAGCTCGCTGCGGGATGATTTGCGTCTGTGGAACTGGATGCATCCAGCACAAATGACTCACCACGCAACATCACCGGCGGGGTGACTCTCAGAAACGGTCTCGGCGCCGGATTTGATTTGCCAGACGCTGTGATTGTGACCTTCTGGCTTACCTTGTTACCGTTCAGGTCGAATACCATCACGGTATAGTTCTTCGGAGCTTGTGCCTCGAAGTACTCGGTGGTGAACTGATCCAATGCACTCTTGCCTGACAGTGTCAGCTCGCTAACTACATCGTCTTCCCACATTAAGAGCGCCGTTCCCAATCCTGTATCGTCTGACGCGCTGAACTGGATCGGGAGCAATCCGTCCGCGAGGGGTACTACGCCTTGGGTGGAAACGCCCAGTGTGGGTCGGGTCGCATCTTCGCTGCCCGCATTGAAGTAGCGACTCGCACCGAACACCAGGGCTGCGGCATGTGATAGCCGCGCGAAATCGCCGGGATAGCGCCGGGGATGCGTACAGCCACGAAAGCCCCGAAATCCGTTCCCCATAAGGTTTCCCCGAAAATTGCTGTCGTTCCGAAAATCATGCGGCAGGCCGAATGCATGTCCGAGTTCGTGCATTCCTGCACCCAACCAAGAGGAATGCACCGAGCTAAATGTTTCCCCCTCGAACCACGCGAATGAAACATCCTGCTTGAGCAGATATGGCCCGATTTCTGGCAGGACCGTGTTGTGATAGGGGCGGTCATCGGTGATGAACTCGGGCCTGAGCATGGCAAGCGCATCGCCGCCGAGCATCGCGACACCCGGATCATCGCCCGATCCCCAGCTTCCGCCAAGCGCGACACCTCCCACAACATCGCCATCTGGTTCTTGCACATGGGCTTCGACAACTAACAGCCACACCTCGCCACGCTGCCACAGTGCCAGTCCGGCGTTTGAGACTGCACTCAGGGTGCGTCCCCAAATGTCCTCACGAAGGTAGCTATCCGTGTCCGCAACGTGAACAACGTGCACCCTGGGGGTGGCGCCATCCGGCTCTGTCTCGTAAACAAATGTTTTTGGCCCCTGCCCGTGACGCCGCATCTGATCCCGAAGCCAGTTCTGGTAGGTGACAATGAGGTACCGGATTGTCTCGACGCCCCGGGGTTGTTCAGACCGGTTGCTTGGGATCACGTAGCCAACTCGCACGTAGGGCCTGCTCGCCCTTGTTCCCGTTAGAGCCAGCAATGCCTTCGGATCGTCATTCGCCGTTGGCGGCATCGCAACGTCGTCAACGAATGACGGGTCCGACATGGGATAGGGATTCAAGAAGAGTGAGCTGTAGACATCCTGCCGTTGCACGAGCACACAAGAAATGGCAGCTATAATCGATAAGGACAGTCTTGTATTCATCGCACTATTCTGTTTGCCCTCCTCTCCAGTTTTACGCCGATGCTGATAGTCTACGAAAAAACGGACGATCCGTCAACTTGCCAATGATTCGTCGATCGCGACATGTGGTTGTTGTGTCGCGCGGAACTCAAACCTTCTTGCCACCGCGCGCCAGAGGGGGATGCACCGGGGCAAGCTGAAGAGATGTTTGCCTTTGTGGCGCCGTTAAGAAGAAGAAATGCACGATAGGTCACTGTCCAAACGTTTAGTCCAACATCTGGTGCCAGCTTTTTGGAAGCGCCTTGATGTCAGGAGCTTTGCTAGGACGCCTCGACTCTCATTCCGCCAAAACCCCGGTCACTGCTGGCCGCGGAGGGCCATGCCAGAGACGCCCAAGAGACCGCAAACCAGCAGAGCGAGGCGGCCGTGCTCGAGCATCCCGTCTTCCTCCGTTGATTTACCTGTCAAGCTACTTCATTTTCATGACAACAACCCGACAGGAAACAGGCTGGGCCCAAATCGGATGATAATGATAGAGGACGATCCGTCTGTGAGATGTGTCGATGGTGTAGTAGAGCGGGCGGTCTTCGCTTGCTGTCACGGGGCGAAAAAGCCTTCCCATCGCATACCAATCCTCTCCGTCTTGAATCTCAGCACAGAGTACCCTAGTATTATCCGCAGTATACCCACTCGGCAGAGGTATGAGCGTGGAATCAGTACCCGCAACGCTCGTCGCCGTCAGCTCCCGCATTTCCAGGAAGGGCGTGCCATTGGCGCCGACCTTCATGCCGCCTTGCACGTCCAGCTTTTCGGTGGGGCTGTCGGTTCCCACGCCCAGTTTCCCGTCGTCCACGACGACTTTGCCGCCTTCCCACAGAAACAAGTAGCCGTTGGTCGTGTCGTATCCCACGGAGCCGCGGAATGAACCGTTTTGCTGGAAGGTGACAGTGGAGTTGCCGGCTGTGCCGTCGAGAATCAGGTCCACTTCCCCGGAGTCGGTCTCAATCTTGGTATCGCAATTGCCGGATGTCTTTTTGACATGCAGCGGGTGACTCGGGCTGGTTGTGCCGATGCCGACGTTGCCTGAGGGCAGGTACACGTTGGAGCCGCTGACATCCCAGTCTTCATCCGCAGGAGCGGTTGCCGCGTAAGCCGCCGTCGCCGCTTCGGTTGCCTTTTCGGCGCGGATTGCGTAGGCGACGCTGGTAATTCGGCTTCGTGGCATCATCTCCGGATCCGATCCTACTCCGATCCCAAGCCAGCGGGAATCACCATCGAACAGCTCTTCTGGAAACGGGCTGATTGAGCCGAGAAGGACGTGAAATCTGCCGTCCTTGACCTGTACGCCTCGGTAAGTCTCAGTCCACAGAACCGTGCCATCTGCTTCTTGGTTGTATATTGTGAAGGTGATCCCGTACGTGCCGTCCAGCGGATTGCCAGCGCTGTCCCTCAGTTCGCCCTGGTAGTTGATCAGCTCTGGCGCCCCCTGGGCAATCCTTGGTACGACAGCCCCCAGTAATAGAGCCGCAATCAGCAAGGTTCTCACACGCCACTGGTGATTCGTCCGTCCGTCAGATCACATAAGCTCCTCCCTTTCTTCTGGTGATGTGTTGTTGGAGCCCCACAACGGGGCTCGGCCGCCCAGTACATTAGTCGTACCCCGTCCAGGGTACAAGGAGTCATTTCGAGGAGGACTGCCCGGGGGTGCGCTCAACCAAACGGGACGGTCTGACCTTACCCCCGAAATCCGGGCCACGTCCTGAACCGTATTTGCCTTCATCCTCCGCGTGAATTTCGCTTTTGAGATCTTCGCTTGATAAACCTATCTCAACCGTCTGGCCTGCCCTACGGCCCCCACCTCAGACGGGACACTTCCCACCTTTAGAATTCAGGCGCCGTTTAAGAACGTTTCTTACAGATAGTGGACTGTGCAAACGTTATTGCCCAATCTTTAGGAGCTTGAGCCCCCAATCGTTCTTTGACCTTTCTTCATCATCGGGAAATGGTGGCAGGACGATCCGTCCGTTCGGGCCGGCAATCAGGTTGCCTGACCCGGCGGCCAGCCATACTTCTTCCCGGGGATCGAACCACCGAGCGTGGTAGGTCGTTTTCGGCGTAAGGCCAGAAACGGTAGCGCGAGGGCAGTTGTTCTCGAAATACAAAAGGAGGAAGTCCTTGTTGAGAGTGCGAGCGCAATAGGCCCATCCGGTGTAACCCTTGGCATCGCCCGATCTGTTCGGTGAGACGAGATCCGCCCTCGGAACAAGCTCCTGGTACTTGCGTCCTTGGGATAGCACAAAGCTTCTCAAGTGCCGCATTTGATCACCAGACCGCCATCTTATGACATCCCAGATGTGGTTCTTCGCCGCCTTCTCGACGTTTCCTCCCCACATGCCTCCTCCCCACCCGCCGGCGCCGTATATGTGTCCGCCCAACCCGCCAGACAACACGCTCCCGTACATCCCGGAGCGACAATACAATGCGGAGGTTTCTGTTCCGCCCTGTGCATTCTCCATTCCCGCATAATAGGGTTCACCGTTGATGGCGGGCATGGCGGCAGACGCGTTGAAAATCTCCGTCAGAAGGGCGTAGTTCTTGTGCTGCCGCCAGTTGCCTATTTGGTGAAACGTGATCCACTTCGCCTTGTCTTTTGCCTTGGTGTTTACCCTGCTTTTGGACGTTGCTGTCGCTCTCTCTGCTGCCCTGTCTCTGTGGTCAAACCAA
>JABMQX010000208.1 GCA_013203085.1 bacterium
CGTTTATCATCGGAGATTCGCACTCTTCTCATCTCACCCGATGTCGCTCGGCTCGGCAGCGTGGATGCCAATCCACAAAGGAGCCAGAGAAACAGGGGCCGCCATCCGACAACTCTTGCCCATCGCCACCGGGCCGAGGGAAGAAAGAACACGTCCTTTGGCTTTTGTTCCGAAGCTTCTGTCCTGGGCATTTTGCTGCCTCGCGTTATCTCGATTGCTGCCACTCCATTATGCACAGAACCGAGCCCAGAGGCAAAGGAGCATTGAGAAGCGCAAGGCGGCTTGTCCGGTTGCAACGGGATGATCCGTAACTGCATCATCTGGGCAAATACGGGCGAGCAGCTTTGGGGCTGCAGCGTACCAACGTATTCCTGCATTCAGGCCTGGACCGGAGGGGGCCAAGGGAAATCGTGGATGATCCGGGATTCGTTGATCTCGACGGTGCGGATAACGATCCGGCCACGTATGGGCTACCGTTGAGATATAGCCCGGCGGTCGGACTCGGCGAGTGCCCGGTTCGCGGATAGGGTCATTTGAAGGGGGATCAGCCTTCGGTGGCGTCGAAGACGACTTTGCCGGAGACGATGGTGGCGGCGGGGGCGCCTTTGAGCTTCCAGCCCGCAAAGGGCGTGTTGCGGCTTTTGGAGACGAACTCTTGCGGATTGATCTCGATTTTTCTTTCGGGGTCAAGGATGGTGACGTCCCCATCGCAGCCCTCCTTCAAACTGCCCTTATCGGCGAGGTTCAGAATTCGAGCTGGATTCAGCGAGAGGTTCTCGACGATTTGAGTTAGCGAAAGAACGCCGGCATGATACAACTTATCCAGGACTATGGATATGGCGGTTTCCAGGCCGATTACGCCGAACGGAGCTTTATCGAACTCGACTTGTTTTTCGTTCTCCGAGTGCGGGGCGTGGTCCGTGGCGATGCAGTCAATCGTTCCATCTTTCAGCCCATCTTTCAGCGCCTCCACATCCGGTTCGGAGCGAAGGGGTGGTTTCATCTTCAAGTTTGTGTCGTAGGAGACCAGCGACGCGTCGGTGAGGCAAAAATGGTGCGGCGTCACCTCGGCGGTTATTTTCACTCCTCTCTGCTTCGCCGACCTTATCATTCTCACACCGCCAGCGGTGCTGACGTGAGCGATGTGGACGGGCGTGCCGGTCAACTCGCCGAGAATGATGTCGCGGGAAATCTGTATCTCCTCGGAAGCCGCCGGAATGCCTTTCATGCCCAGCAGGTTCGAGTAATAACCTTCATGCATCAAACCCTCTGTGGAGAGGTTCGTGTCTTCCGGATGAGAAATGAAACTGATGCCGAACATGTAGGCGTATTCCAGAATCCTTCGCATGACATAGTTGTCCTGCACTGGAAATCCGTCGTCCGAAATCGCCACAACTCCGGCATCGGTCAGTTCACCGATGTTCGACAGCTTCTCGCCCTTCATCCCCAACGAGGCCGCGCCAATCGGAAAGACGTTGACCAAGCCAACCATGCGACTCCTGTGCTCGATAAGGTCAACGGTGCCTGAGTTGTCGGTTACCGGCGAGGTATTGGGCATGCACGCCACGGAAGTGAACCCGCCGTGCGCGGCGGCTTTCGTGCCCGACTCGATGTCCTCCTTGTGCTCGAAGCCCGGCTCTCGGAGGTGGACGTGCATATCAATGAACCCGGGACAAACCACCCTATCGCTCGCGTCGAAGACTCTTATGCCCTTCGGCAAGTCTATGGCGGCGTCAGACTCTCTTACGATCCTCGCCACTTTTCCATTCAGGATAAGGACAGATGCCATGTCGTCGAAACCCTGCGCAGGGTCAACAACTCGGCCATTTCGAATCAGCAGGCTGTTTTCATGTTTCATAACTCAGACCCAAACATATTTCCCGTTCTTCTTCAGTTTCTTCGGCGGACTTAAGCCGCCGCCCTGGCGAGCAGAAACATCACCGCCATCCTTACAGCGACGCCATTGGTTACTTGATCGAGAATCACCGACATGGGGCTGTCGGCGAGTTCGGAGGTTATCTCGATCCCCCGGTTGATGGGGCCGGGATGCATGACAATGCAATCCTTGCGGGCTTTTTTAAACCTCTCCGTGGTCAGCCCAAAAAGCTTGATGTACTCTGCGATGGACGGCAGAAAATTCGCCTGTTGCCGCTCGAACTGCATCCTCAAGGAGTAGATGACGTCCGCGTCTGCGATCGCTTTATCGAGGTCGAAAGACATCTCCACACCCATGTCAACAAAGTACCTGGGAACGAGAGTGGGCGGGCCGCAGATGACGACATTTGCCCCCAGCTTTTTCAGGGCGAGAATGTCCGAGCGAGCGACACGGCTGTGATAAATGTCTCCGATGATAGCCACAGTCAGGCCCTCGATTTTCCCCTTGTGCTGACGGATGGTGAACATGTCCAGCAAAGCTTGCGTGGGGTGTTCATGGAGGCCGTCCCCCGCATTGATGACCGAA
>JABMQX010000209.1 GCA_013203085.1 bacterium
AGAGACGGAGAAGTCCGCTGGCGAGGAGTCGGAATAGAAGGCATCGCCTTTCAGGGGACGCAGCCACCGAGCCGTGGTTCAATACTCACCGTATTTCCGGGCGAGGTCAATCGTGCGCTTGTACTGGGCAAAGCTGACGTTCTTGGGGACGGAGTGGTCGGAATGGTAGATGTATCCGCCGCCGACTTTGGCGATCTCGAATTTCCGTCGAATCTCTTCCTCGATGACGTTCGGGTCGGGATCGGCCATGGCTCGAACGTCTATGCCGCCCATGAACGCAATTCTCTCACCGAATTTCGGTTTCAGCTCGATGAGGTCCATCCCTGCTTTGACTTCCAGCGGCTGGAGGCAATCGAAGCCAGTGTCAATCAGGTCGGGGATCAGTCCCTTCACGCAGCCGCAACTGTGGAGGATGAGGGGCATGCCGTGGGAGTGGAAGAAATCGGTGAGCATTTTGTGGCTCTCGAAGACGACTTCTCTGTACGTTCCGGGTGAGAAGAGGGAGGAATTGCGGTATCCCATATCGTCGTAGAAAAACGCCCCATCAAAAGCGAATCCCTCGGACATCATCATCTCGGCCATTTCGATGGCGAGGCGTGCGTGCGTGCAGAACATTTCCCGAACCCACGCTTGCTCGGAAATGAGGAGAATGAGAAGCTGCTCGCTCTTGATGTAGCTCTGAAAGCGATCGTAGCCGATGGAGCCACAATAGGCGGTGAACTTCCCCTCGGCGTGTGCTCGCTGGAAGTCCGCCAGGGATGTTACCCAATCCACGCGAGTGTAATCGGGGAGAAGGCGCTCCTTCATTCGCTCCCAGTCTGCCCGCGATTTGACCGGCCATTCGACGACTTCCGGCGTGGTCGAATAGTCGCGGAAATTCCTCCTCACGCCGCCGTATGGGGTCGTCTCGACGATGAACTCATCCGTTCTGTCAATGACGTTGATGGGAAATCTGGGAGAGAGGTCTGCCTTGAAAAGCACCATCTCATAGCCGAAATACTCGTCGGGAGAGATCCCTTCCGGCAAGCCCTCCTTTCGCCAACGGTTGACCGTGGAGGGCCAGGGGTCGTCATGAATGGGGACTCGGTCGGGTTCTTCGTGTCGAAGGGTGGTGAGGATTCTCTCACGGGAATTCATGATTTCTCTCCATTACAATCCTTTTATCCTCGGCTCATACTCCCCGCGCTATCCGAAGATGTCCGTCTGCCGGTCATCCGTGTCCCGCTTCTTCAGCTCCACCGTTTTGCCGTCGCTTGCGGCAATAACCTCCAACCCGGTCTCATCGCTGAGCTTCTTCGCTGCTTCCCACGGCTTCGCTTTGATAACGGTCATCCCGAAATGGGTGATGATGGCGAGCCGAGGTCGGATGTTCGAGATGAGAGTTCGTGCGTCTTCATAGCAGAGGTGCATGACTCTGCTGCTGGGGTGCGGTTTCATTCTCACCATGTTGAGGACGATGAACTCGGAGCCGGCGTACCATTCACAGAGTTCCGGGAAAAACGTGGTGTCCACGATGAAGGAGACGGGGCCTTCCTGCGAGGAGAAGGTGAAGCCGTATGTTTCGGTCGTGTGTTGATGCTTTCCGTGGGTGCGGAAACGAAGCTGGCCGAGGGAGTACTCCGTATCAGGCTTGAGGATTTCGATTCTCTCGACGAACTGCCTGACGTATCTCAGGATCACCGGGTCGTCACCCTCCAGGGCTTCCTGCGTCGCAAACAATGTCCCTCGCTTCGTGAATCCCCCATCGGTCATTAGCTCGATCATGACGTTGACGTCAGTGGAATGGTCAATGTGGTTATGGCTCAGGATTATGGCGTCAATATCCTTGCCCTCGATTTTCGGGCGGCTGGCGGCGCAGCGAACCAGGGTGCCCGGTCCCGGATCCAGGATGAGTCTCTGACCATTGATGGATATGAAAGTTCCCGCGGACGAGCGGAGCTGCTTGAGAACTACAAATCGCGCCCCGGCTGTGCCGAGGAACTTGATGTGATCGGTTGTGTCCATTCACAATTTCTCCATCGAGTGTTGGCTCACCGGCAAACAAGCTGGGCGAAACCGGCGGCGGTCTCGCCTACGATCGGGCGCCTCGCATCAGCCGATGAGATTTCGCTGCCCAAGAATAGCACAGTGAGGCGAAAGAGATAAACTGTAACAGGAGGAAATATGGCCTTGACCTTTTGGTCTCCGTTTTGGTAAAATATTGCGGTACTGGATACACTCTGTCAATTCACTGCCGTGCTGGCTTTCTCGCGGCTTCTCGTGAGGCAGCGGATTGCCATCCGGGCAAAAGGCCGCAGCGGCAGGAGGCGCGACAGGGAAGCAATCGCCGAGGAACGACAGTGAGTTTGGCACGTGCAAAAAGGGCACGATTGAAGGGAGCAAGGGCGATGAAAAGGATAGTTGTGCTTTCAGATTTACACCTGGGGGACCCGGCGAGCGCGCTCGAGTGCGAGCCAGGCAAGGAGCCAGACCTGGCATGGTTTCAAAAGGGACTCAAGGAATTAGGAATCGAGAAGGTTGACCACTTAGTTTTGGCGGGGGACGTGCTGGATTTTTCAATAGGGTCCTTTACGAGGTCCTATTCAGTTGCGAGGCGGTTCTTCACTTCTCTGCGCAAGCTCGAGTTGGTTGAGGAAATCATTTACATCCCGGGCAATCACGACAAGGACGTATGGGATTCGGTGCAGAAAGAGGTGAATGTTTTCATGAGGTTGAGGAATGGGAGAGGTCCCTCCGAGTTCCCTTATG
>JABMQX010000210.1 GCA_013203085.1 bacterium
AGAATCAGCCTCGTTATTCAAAGGAGGATGGACTATGAGCAAAGTCGTGATGGTTGGGTCGAAGACCACAAAGGAATCCGAAACACGTTTGTTCTCGGGTGCTACCGTGGAAGAAATCGCTGATAAGGTCGCACTGGTCATGTCCTCTCGCGCATACAGCCTTGAAACTGGTTCGAAGGTTCAAGGCGTGTATGGGCGAGGAAGCGCAGCCGCGCACGCCATGCTCGGCCCCATTGCCAAGCGCCAAAAGTACAATGTCACCGTGCTTCAGGATGGCGAAAATGTTGCTCTTGTACTTGCCAAAGGGATGTCTGGCATGGGGGGAGGAATTCTCAGCGCACGAAAAGTGAAAAAGGAGTTCCAGGCAATCCTCGGAGCGCTTCAGGAGAGCATTCTTTCTTGATCCTCGGCAAAGCAAGCGATTTTTGTCTGTGAGTTCTCAAGTTGCAGGATAGCGCGTTGCGCTCTCTGCACAGGCGGGCCGGAACGGCTTTCAGGAAAAGCTCCTGCGTTGTCGGGATGGGCCCCTCTTCGCCGGCAATCCACAACCGCCACGGAGGTCTGCCAGCAGCCCCTTTGATTGGAACCATGCATCTCAGAGAGTCCTCCGGGCGGTCTCCGCAATGCCGGGGAGACGCTCCACACAACGACATCGGTCTCACCGTGCCCTGGGGAAAAAGCGCTTCGGGCAAACTCACTCAAAGTCCTCGCCCCAGGCGGATGCCGGCGCCGGGTGAGGGTGTTTTCGGGGCTCGCGCACTGAGAAGATCAGGCAGAGACAACTCGCCAGAGCAAAAAACGCCGCAATGGCAAACAGACCGTCGTAGCCGACAGTCCCTACCAAAGCGCCCCCAAGTAAAGCGATGAGGGCAATCGGCCCCAAAAGGCTGTTGGAAAGGGCGACATAGGTCGGGCGGCGCCGAGCCTCACAGAACTCCACGACCATGTTAAACCGAGAAACCTCGTGCGAGCAGAATCCCACGGAGACGAGGGCAAAAACGGGCAGGTACCACCATTCGTTGGGCGCAGCAATAGCGAGGATCGCGGCGGCGATGTGCGCCACTGAGCCAATAACAATGTTGATCTTGTGCCCGAACCTGTCGCCCAGAAATCCGAATACCGGCGTTACCACCAACCTCCCGAACATGATGGATACAGTGAACCTGCCGACCCATTTGTCGGGCAGGGCGAACTTCTCAAGGGCGTTTATAGCATAAAAGGCTACGGCAACGATGGTGGCTCTGTGGAAGAAAGTCGCTACCAGGAAATTCCTGAAGTTCGTGTCCTCCTTGAGGATTGATGGAAGCCGTGAGAGATATTTTCCGAGGGGGATTCTTTTCGTCGGGAGGGGATAGACCGGCTCGCGAACGAACACCAGCGCAAGAAGCGATAAACTCATGAAAAAGAAAGCCATCACGAACAGCCATCCGTAATTCCGAGG
This sequence comes from bacterium, assembly GCA_013203085.1. Classification (GTDB taxonomy): domain Bacteria; phylum Auribacterota; class JABMQX01; order JABMQX01; family JABMQX01; genus JABMQX01. The sequence goes on from JABMQX010000210.1 coordinate 1,442, forward strand.
AAAAGGTATTTGACTCTGGTCGAGAACCCATTCGACAGTCCACCCGGCGCCGATCCCGAGAAGCGTCCCGATGCCCATTTTCAACGCCGATAGCCTTGCCCTGCGGTCCACCGGTGTGACTTTTGCCACGAGGTCAAACCAGGCCGGGTTCACGAAACCGAATGCCAGCGCGGAGGTAAAGACCGCCCCGAGGCAAACGCTGAGGAGAACAGCCTGATGGGAACTCCCCAGTAGAAAGCATACCGCTATCACAAACAAAAAGGGCAGCCGCTCCCAGGCCCCAACTGCCAGCACATAGGGCTTCTTGCGACGAAGCCGTTCCACGTAATTGGAGATAAAAATCTGCGGCGTCATCCACCCTAAAGCGTGAGCGGCAGGGATGATGGATATCAAAAAAGGGGAAGCGCCGAGACGCCGGATGAACACCGGAAGCACCGACGCGAAGTCCATAAACGCAAACCCGAACGTGAAAAGAACCCCATCCAAGGCGTTGAGAGAGAAGTTACGCCGGACGTTCTTATTGACCTCAGCGTAATAGCCCTCAAACTGTTTGTCAGCCTGCATCACGACTATTCCTTCTCTCACGCCAGCCGGGGGACGAGTTCGCACCCTTTTTCGGACACTTCGCCGATACGCTATGATGTCTCGACTGGTTTGGCATTATATTCGCCATCATGGCCAGTGGCAAGGCGTATCCAGCCCGATTGCGGCTGGTCACCACGCATAGCTGATCGACTATCCGGCCGCCACCAGTCTCCTGCCGGGTAGGCTCACTCGTCAATTCAGGCGGACGGAAGCTACAGGTGAAGCGCGAGGGCAAAGACCTCGCGCTGGGATATACAGCATTCAAAAAATCCCATTTATCTTGTTATCCTGTCGGAAGATATACGTCACCGAACTTATGAATCGGAGCACCTGGCGCCTTTGCGTTAAGCTCTCTCTCCTTTCCTTGCCGACGAAATGCAGCCAAACCCATTGCTGAAGCAGCCCAATCAATCGCAACATCAGTTGCGTGCGGCTGTATTTCCGTGGCATGCCAGGCGCCCCGCTTCGACCGACCCAATAGGACGCTTTTCAGCGCTGGGGAGACCCGCGACCTCACCACTGCCGGACTTCAGCCGGCACACATTTAGACACGGGCTTCAGTCCGTGGTAACTTATGCGCCACAGTCTCTTTCTGCAGCCGGCTTCAGCCGGGCTTCTCGATCAGGGGATTCATCCGGATCCTGCCACGGATGCACAGCCGCGCCCCATCAGTTTGGGCCCTTGTGGCTGTGCCTGCTGTGTGATACAATTTCACCCTTCCAGTTGCATTGAATCTCGCTGGAAGCCGCAGGAGGAACCTCGCCGGCTCCGTTTCTCAGCCTGAATGAGACAGGTCGCGTGCCGAGCACACTCAACCGTAAC
>JABMQX010000211.1 GCA_013203085.1 bacterium
AACATTTCGCCGGAAGGCACAAAGGGCGCTGAACGCTGAAGGTGTTCCTGTCGGCGGATACAAGAGCATGCCCATTCCAGCACAGAACCTCTTCAAGCTCAAGATTGGATATGGGAAAGGATGCCCGTGGTCGTGCCCGCATTCCGGGCGGGAAGTTATCTACCGTGGCGAGGATTATCCCGAGACCCTCAAGATGCTCGACGACTCTTTCGTCATAACCTCCGCCCTTTATCCCCCGAATGGCATCGAGTTGATGAAACATTACGTCAACGCTTTCGAGAAGGTGTTCGCGGACATCAATGAGTTGATGAAGGTGAGGACGTAGTCAAGGGACGAGCTGCTCCAGCCCCGGTGCCAGCGGACTCGCGAGAAAAGGAGCACGCTCAAAACTCCGCGCCTTCATCAGTGGGCCTATTGCGGCGTTAGGTCAACGATAGCAATGCCCGTTTTGCGGTCGAGAGCGATTTCCATGAACCCGTCTCCGTCGAAATCGGCATAGACGGGCCGGTCGGAGTAGGAATCGAGTTCCCATCGCCACAGGCGTTCTCCTTGGACTGAATGCGCATCAATCCTTGTCTGCGTCTTTCCATCGGGGGGGCGCCAGATTCTGAGACTGACTATCTCCTTTTTCCCGTCACCCTGAAAATCGCCAAAGCCTGGGCGGCGGACGCCTCCGTAGTCGCCTGAGATTCCTCCGGAGCCTGCATGCCATCTGGGGCGCTGCCGTGGGCGCGCGGGAGGGATGCGCCATAGGATTTTGCCGTCCGCTCGCTTCAGCTTCATTCCTTCTTCGCCGAAAATGACGAATTGCGCTTTTTTGCCAACCTTGATGGGAAACGCGGCAGTGTAAAGCTCCATCAGCGGCTCGTCGTCGGCGTTCTTCAGATATTCCGAGAAGCTTAGAATCGTGCCCCGGTCGAGAACGTACGCGATGGCGGCACCGAGCTTTCTCTTCAAGCGGACGAAGGCTACATAGCGCCGGTTAGGATAATCGTTCAAGCCGATCCGAAGGACCTTTCCTTCTAGATCCCACACAAACAGCCGGTCAATCCGCGCAACCAGCTCCTTTTTTCCATCGCCATTGACGTCCATCGGCGGGAAGATTTGCGGGGTCCACAGGAAGAACATTTCATAGGAGTGCACAGGAAGCCACGAGGGCCTTCCAAACCGCGCCAGAACATGTCCCTGCGTCGAATAGGCCGTTACCCCACTGGGATCGACACAGGTAAGGATTTCCTCTCCGGGCACGGAATCAATGTCAGCGGCGAGAACAACCTTGTACTCGGCAATGTAGGTTTCGTCAACTTCGAATCCCCGGTGCGATGCGGCAGAGATCACCTCTCCCTCTCCGTTCAGAACCAGGAAACGCCTGTTGCCGCAAAGGAGAATCTCGTCCTTTCCATCGCCTTCCACGTCAATTCTTCCGAAGACCGGGTCGCCGAACTCGCCGACGTATGTTGCACGGACAAGCTCCCCTTTTCCATTCACCACGCAGACGTACCCCCGGCAGGGAAACACAAGCTCATCTGCTCCATCTCCATCAACATCAATCGCGGTTGCACCGCTGTCCACGATGCTGTTCGGGGTTGTCATCGCTCCCCAGAGCGCAATGTTCTCCGGGAGATGGTATGCTCTGAGCAAGGGCCTGTTGGCAATGACTTCTTTCGTGCCATCTCCATCCAGGTCTGCGGCGAGAGGGCCCGGGTAGAGGGTCATCGGAGTCATGGACAGAACCTCCCCGTCAGCGGAAAGGATTACCAGAGGGTGACTGGCCACGGCAACAATCCCCTTTTTGCCCGGCGCCGTCGCAGGCATGGCGTAGAATCCGAGCTTATAACCCCACGGCAGCGGAAATCGCCATCGCAACGTCCCGTCGTGTCCGATGCAAAAGATGTATCTTCCTGACCTGCCATGAGTTTCCGCAAGAATCTCATCCTTTCCATCGCCATCGATATCGGCGAACTGCACAGCGCCTGTCCGTACCGCCAGTTCAAACCGCGTGCTTCCATCATGATTCAGAATCCGAATCTCATCTGTTGGTGTCACGCAAGCGATCTCTTTCTTCCCGTCTCCCTCCACATCGCCTATGGCATAGATGGGCCGCTTGCGGGACCGAGCCTTCCACACGGCCTTACCGTCCATGCCACATACAAGGAGCTTTTGTCCTCCGCCCCAACCTATGATCTCCGGCTTTCCATCTCCGTCAAGGTCCTCCACGGCAAGGCGTGGCCTTGATGTGTTGAGGTCGGTCGGAGTCGTCAGAATCTCCCCACCGTCTTGATCGAACGCCGCCAGCTCTGCGTGCGCCATTTTCATGGTGAGGATCTCATCCCAGCCGTCGCCGTTCAAGTCGATAGTGACGAATGAATAGCCTAAGACCCCGATCTTTTGCCACTCGACGTTTCCACCGGGCGAAAAGCATACCATGCGATTGTCAGTACCCCAGATTATCCTGTAGCGACCCTTCGGAGAGCGAACGATGCGTGCCCTTTTGAACCCCCGCCCGCGTTGTTCCTCCGAGAACGCACGCTGCCACAAGACCTTCCCGCCACAGTCATAGACGGTTATGCCCGAGCCAACGGCGATAATTTCCAGCTTTCCATCTCCATCGAGATCGAAGACAAGGATGTCCTCCCACTCTGCTTCCTGTTTCTCGTCTTCCCAGAGCAGCTTTCCGTTTGGGGAGAAAACCCTCATCCACGCTGGCTTCCTCCCCCGCCTGGCGCTGAGTATGACCTCGGGGTCACCATCCCGGTCCAGGTCCGCCACTACCGCAACTTGCGCCAGCGCCGGAATAACCTGCTCCCGATACATAACCGCGTCTCGCGTGCCGATCTTCACGTGCGTTTTCTCCAGCGGTTTCGGCTGGAATGGAAACCACAGTTCCTCCCGCTTCGGAAAAGCGCCGTAGAGCTTGCTCGCGTAATACACGCTTTTTTCCGGGACCATCTCTTGGAGGCGGGCGACGGCTTCTCTCGCCAGGTTCTCCTGACCAGACTCGATGCAGAAGTCGGCGAACTTAGCAATCTCGTCCACATTTTCAGGGGGTGTCTCCCAAATCTCCTTAAGTGTTTCCTCCAGTGCTTTGCCATCGACAAGGAGTTGATGGATGCGGGCTAATTCGTAGCGGAGTGATATTGAAGTGCTCGGATCGGTGCTCTCTGCGATGGCCCGGCCCAGCGCCCGGATCGCCGCACGGGCATTTCCTTCGTCCAGAAGTCTTCTCGCCTGCTGGGAGGGCGTCTCGTTTTTCCCGGGCTTCAGTGCCTGGCTTTCGCGAGATCCCCGGAATGCGCGCGTCGCATTCTCCTCGGCAGCAATTCCGAAAACCGGAAGGCGGCTCGCCCCCAGGGAGGCTCCAACGGCAGCCAACACGGTTATTGCGGCTGCACTCGCAGTGACATGGCCGATCCGCCGACGGCGGTCGAGAATCCTCTCGATCCGCTTCTCTAATTTCAACCGCTTTCGCCTTGCCCCGATCCATCCCGAGATTCCTGCAATCCGGGGCGACGCCTGTGCGGCGAGGTGAGTCAAACAGCTTGCGTATTCTTCCGGCGATTTCGCGACCCGAAGGACGTAGTCGTCGCAGGCATCCTCAATTAGAACCCTCAGCCGACGAACCGCCGCATGCACAAGCGGATGCCAGAAATACAGAGCCATGCAGACCCGCTGCAGAAAGACGACCAGCGAATCGTGGCGGCGGATGTGAGCCAGCTCGTGAGTCAGCATCTGCCGCAGCGAGTCCGGCCCCATACGCTCCGTCAACCCCCCGGGCAGTATAATCGTCGGCCGGAAGATGCCGAACGTAATGGGAGCGTTATTACCCGCGCTGATCAGGAGGCGGACGGACCGCTTGATCCGCAGTGCCTTTTTCAATTCAGCTAATATCTGCACGAGGACCGGCGGCGGCGTGCGCCCTCGCCATTTCAAGATCAGGTTCTTCAAGCTCAATGTCCCAATGAGAACGCGAATCAGGAACAGAGCCGAAAGCAGGAGCAGGAAAACCACAGCCCAGGCCGCAAGCTGCCAGACGGTCGGCTTCCGGCTCATCTTGCTGGCAGTAAAGGCGCTCCGGGATTCTCTTTCCACTTGCGGCGCCAAACGCCCGGAATCCACATCGCGTGCACTGGAATCGGCGATGCCCGCGTTCCCGTTTGCCGCATCATCTCCCGGTGGAGCCTCGTCCGGCCGAGAGCCGGTCGCGCCTTCTGTGGCCGAAGGCGAGAGCGAGCGCGGTTCCTCTGCTTGAGGCACATAGCCCGTCATCTTCTCTGGCGAAATGTGGCCTGGAGTCGCAACGAAGGCAGGTGTGCCGACGCGGAGAAATATCGCACGTGTTTCGCTCTCGGCTACATCCTTGAACCGAATGGACGGGTGCGTGGTCGAAGTCCCGACAAGCTGCACGGGAATCGCCAGGACGACCGCAGCGAGTGCCATCGTCCATACGAGCGCTTTCAACGCAGCGCCACGTCGTCTGAGAAGCAAATCCGCTGCGAGCGCCAGCACCATCACTGTCGCAATGCAGCATGCCAGATTCAGAAACCAGATCACAACCAATTGGGCATCGGCCGCGCTCATTTTCTTTCCCTTTCCTTTTGCTGGATCATCCGTCTCAAACGCCGAAGCTCTTGTTCCGAGATGTCCTCCCGCTCGAGCAAGCTCGCCACGAGCGATTCGGCAGACCCCTCGAACATTCGGTCGATCAGTCTCCGAATGACGCTCCGGCGGGTCTTCGCTTCATCGAGAATGGGGCGATAGATAAACGCCCTCCCCTCGACATCGTGAACGACGTATCCTTTCCGCTCCATGATGCGGAGGAGAGTCAGGACCGTCGTGTACGCCCGCTTCGGTGGTTTAAGCTGCTGCCAAACACTCTGCACTGATGCTTTTCCGGCTCTCCAGAGCACGTTCAGAATCTCGATTTCCGTCGGAGTGGGCAGTTCTTTTGGTCTTCCCGCCATAGACAGGCTCCTCTCATTGTGGGTCTATTACTATTTGTTAGTACTAATAGTTAATACAACCGTTCCCTGCCCCTGTCAAGACACTTTTTTCATTTTTTTGACATTGATTTTGACCGGACTGCCATCGAGAAAGCCCTCTTCCGCCGACCCCGCTCAGAAATCAGTTGACAGCGTACTCCCTAATCGGGCTGCCATCCATCTGGAAGGCGGCTAACCCGATCTGTGAACCGGGCGAAAGGAGGTGGCAAGATGCGCAATGCCAAGCTGATTCTGGCTGTTATCGCCATCGCGTTGTGCGTGATGCAAATCCTGGGGCTTGTTGTGCAAGTAACTCGCCCCGAAAAAGAAGCGCAGAGGCCCATGTGGCTCAGCATGGCTAATCCCAGGGAGGATGAGATCGCCCGAAGAACAGTCGTCTGGTACGTGGGCGGACTCATTTTCCTCGGCCTCGCAGCCATCATGGGGGAGACGCACGCCTGGCTTCAGCTCTCCTTCGGGATTGCGGGTGTGGCTGCTTTGCTCGTGGGTTCTGCCGGCGGAGGGTTGAGCGGTCGTGTATTTCTGTGGCCGCGATTGATCCTGAGCCTCCTGACCCTCGCTATTCTCATTGCAATATCTCTGCGCCTTTCACAAAGGCACCGCAAAACCGGTTGACAAGGAAAAACGTTGCCGATACCCTATCTCAAAGCATCGCGATCTACGCAATGCTGAGGTGGCCGGTTTTCTACCTCGGGGGCTGAGAGAGCCGGACAGAGTCCTCATGAACCCACATGAAATCCGGAGGTTGCATTCCGGTAGCGCCAGTCTGGCAGGAGGTACCAAATGAATTCAAACGTGATCGGGTTCTCTCGCACGAAGACGATCAGCATGACCGTAATCATGCTCCTTAGTTTGGCTGCATGCCTTGTTCTCCCCTCTCGGTCCGCCGCTCAGGATTTGGTCGCCGAATCGTGGACCGACATCTACGACGGAGGGAACGGCGCCGACTATTTCCATGGCGTCGCGATCGACAGCCAAGGGAATATGATCGCCGCCGGATATGTCAAGGGGCTCAACTCTCCGGAGCATAACACGGACGGGTACATCAAGAAATATCCG
>JABMQX010000212.1 GCA_013203085.1 bacterium
CACCGCTGTGATCAACCGCCCGGTCAGAAGGCTGATCCAGAATATGGACAGGAGACCGGAAGTCTGTCCCTCCCGAAAGCCCACTTCCTTGAAGTAAGTGGTCAACCATCCGCCCATCGAGCCTTCGATTCCCGCGTAAAAGAGGAGGGCAAGCCCTCCCACGAGAACGAATGGGTCAACAAGTCGCCCCAGCGTCGCCGACAACTGAAACTCGCCCGCCTGAGGGTAACTGGCCGGCGCGGAAAGGATCAGCGGTATCAGCATGATGCCCGCCAGAAAGCCCAGCACTGCCGGAAACTTCATCTTCTTAAACAGGTACGCCGTCAGCAGCGGTACCGTCATCGCCCCCAGTCCGAAGAAGATGTTCCCAAAATTCTGCCTCATCACCCCTTTCTCCGGATTCAGGACTACCAGCAGGGTGTTGCCTGCGGAGTTGATGCAGCTCCCTCCAACCGCCAGTACAACAGCGCCCAGCAACACCGCCAGGTACGTCTTTCCTATGCCGATCAGCACCATGGCCCCCGCAGTGATGATCAAACCCGGAATGATAATGGACAGATACCCAAACCGGTCACTCAGCATTCCCACAATAACTATCATCGGGATGCCTGCGATCGCCCACACCATGATCAGGTTGCCGATCCTCGCGTCGTCAATCTGCAATCGTTCCGCGAGACGAAGCTTGATCGCACCTATCAGTGCCGCCACCATTCCGAAACCGAACACGCAAAGCATCGCAGCCGCATTCGGCAGAAACCCGTATCCGGCCGCTTTCTCCGGGCTCGCCGCTGCCAGCAACGAAAAACAAGCTCCAATACTCAACATAACCCTCTCCTCCCTTGATTTTTCCTCTCTTCCCAGATTAAGATTATCAGAAAAATAGTCCGCAGGGAAAAGTTTTCGCTGACAGGAGGTAGTCCCTCAGCCTTGGGCGCAGATGAAATCACCGCAGAGAACGCGGAGAGCGCAGAGAGAAAGATGAGAATGACCACCTCCTCGCCTGCCGTGGCATGGGCATCTTGCCCATGATCCATCACGGGCCCCACAGGGGGCGGAATGGCGACAGCAGACCGACACAGCCTGGAGGCACACGAATCATGACGATAATCCAAAGCGCTTCGATCCTCATTCTCCTCTCACTGGCGGCGTCCGCGTCTGAACCATCGGAGCTCGCAGCTATCCGCACCATCGAGGACCTCGACAGGCTCGCCGCGTTCAACTTCGCCATCATGAGCGATAACAAGGGGGATTCTCCGAAGAACAGTACGCAATTCGCCAGAATGGTCGAATGGATCGAGACAAGCGGCGATATGTTCGTCATCGGCCTCGGCGACCACCTCTACAAGCCCGAAGAAAACAGCTTTATTCCATTTCTAACCCAGAACAACTGGTGGCACGACCATTTCTATCCGAACGTTGCCGATGGCGAGAACGAATATTACGGCAGAGGTCAGGGGGACTGGGGAGCGGGCAAAAAGATTTTCGATCTCGTTGGCCTCTCATCGAGAAAACACGTGCAAATCCGGCCAAACGGAGCCGAATACTACGCCAGGATCGCCGTGAAGGATTACACCGTTCACCTGGTCCAATTGAGTTTTCCCGACGAGCCAGCGGACCCACAGCTTGCTTTCCCACCCGACAGCCGAAAGTACCTCGTCGAAACGATCCAGCGCATCGAGACAGGCGAAAAAGACATCATCATCGCCTGCGCGCACACGCGGTACGGCTACTGGACCGGGCTGCTGTCAAAAGAACAGCGAAAAGTCGTGATGGAAAAAGCCGACCTCGTTCTCTCCGCGACAATGCACATTTTCGGGCGAATTCCGGTGAGAGGCTACCAGGATCGAGGGGCCATCTGCATAAACACAGGTTCCATCACATATCCCCGTTTCTCTTCCCCGCCCGGATACGTCCAGGTCCACGTCCTCGAAAATCCAGCGCGCCTCATCGTCCAGTACATCCGCGTGGATACCGAACAGCGAAAGCTCCAGCCCACCCCCTTCGCCTGGATAAAACACATCGGCGGCAAAATCGAGCCAGCCAAATTCCCCGCATCGATCATCAACGCGACACCGCATCCTTAGTCCTAATACGACCGATTTTCCTAACGGCATCCTTTATCGAGGACACGCCACACAGCGGCTGCCCCATCACCCAGCTCTCGCCAGAGCTTCGGCGCTTTGTGCGATCTCCTTCGTGCGCCGCAAGGCTTCTTCGCCGGATTTCAGGGGGCGGAATTCGAGGCCCATGTAGCCGTCATAGCCTGTCTTGAGAATCTCTTTGAAGACGTTGACGTAATTGATCTCGCCGGTCCCCGGCTCGTGCCTTCCCGGGACGTCGCCGACGTGGAAATGGGCTATCAGGTCAATGTTCTTCGTGATGTTATGGATGAGCTGCCCCTCCATGATTTGCTGGTGGTAGATGTCGTAAAGCAGCCGGACGTTCTTGCTCCCGACCTCGCGAATGATCTCGAACCCTTCCTTGGAACTCCAAAGGTAGTATCCGCCATGATCCACCAGCGTGTTCAGAGGCTCGACGACTATGGTTATCCCCGCATCCTCCACCAACGGTGCAGCCGCCTTCAGACAATCCACGATGCTTTGATGCTGCTCCTCCCGTGGCATGCGAGGAATCTCGTTCCCGACGGTCACAATCATCCGGCTCACACCGAGCTTGTGCATGACGGGAATCGTCCCTTTCACCGAGGAAACAAAGCTGTCCTTGAAGCGGGGATGAGTGAGGCGGTAGCCGGGGTCAATGGAGAATCCCGATATTTTCAACCCATTCGCCTTTTTCCTTTTGAGGATGCC
>JABMQX010000213.1 GCA_013203085.1 bacterium
AAACCGCGTTGCAGGTGTGGTAATCAACTGGAGCCCTATTCAGGCTCTGCCCAGGGAAATTACCTGCGTGGACCCCGTAGCACTGGAGACAAAAGTTGTCATTGACGCCACCGGGCACGACGCATGTGTGGCCAGGAAAATGGAGGAGAGGGGGTTGCTCGAAGTTGCAGGCTACGGAGCCATGTGGGTGGAACGCTCTGAGGACTTAGTGGTTGAACATACGGGCGAAGTGCGCCCGGGACTCATTGTCGCTGGAATGGCGGTTAGCACGGTCTACGGTCTTCCGAGGATGGGACCGACCTTTGGCGCAATGCTTCTGTCCGGCAAGAGAGCCGCCGAAACAGCGGCTGAGGTCCTGAAACGAGGATGATGCCTATGGCGGCGGGTGAATTTCTCGTTCCATCGTTTGTCCACCTTTATGATGGGACGGCTCCCTCTGAAGTGAACGCTCGCGAGCTCGCCGTCTTTTTGCAGAAAGAGGTTCCGCCGTCAGCTATGGACATCCGTGCAGACTTCTTACGCTACTGGCTTACAAGAGCCGGCGAAGAGGAGCGTAGCGCCCCCGCATTTGCAAGGAGTGTTGCTCGAGCAAAAGTGCGGCAAACCGACAGGCGAGAGCTTGACCATGACCCGCTGCCGGGAGAGGTTGATTTTGAGCTCAGATTCATGAAGGCCGGTGGCAAAAAACCGGCAGGGATCTTGTATGACGCTCACCAGTTGATTGCGATCTATTCTGAACTGATTCTACCGCAGGAGGTCAGCTCGGAGCATTGCCACATTGTTGTGACGAATCAGCTCTTTGGCACATGGGACGAAAACGACCGCCGTTACCACGCGAGGGTTTCTGTTTATGGTTTTCCATCACTTATCTCCACTGCTGGCCTCATTGAGGGGCCGGCCAAACCGAGGGAATTTTACCTGGGCCGGAGTATGGGTCTTGACCGAGCGAACCTGGAAGAGGCGCTCAAGGAACGTTATCTCGTATACGGCGATGCTCGACTCCGGGAGGCTATAAAAGGTTATCTGCTGCAGGCTTTGTTCTACCACGTGACAGGCAATCCTTTTTGTGAAAACAAGGAATGCCGCCTGTTTAACGCCCACTGGCAGGAAGACTTGATACACGCGCAAATAAAAACCGGAGCAGATCTTTGCGAGCGGCACCGCCATATGTTGGAGAAATGGACGTGCGAATAAGGGTGAGAATTCTGGGAATTCCTGCATTGCCGGCTGATGGACAGGAAATAGAACTTGGTGAACCAACGTTGGCCGACGTGAAAAGGCGCCTTACGGAAATCTATCCTGACCTCCTTTCTTGGAACAAGGTGCTTGTTGGCTTTGTAAACGGCAAAGCCGTGGGACGAGATTGGAAGAGTGTTGTCCTCAACGATGGTGATTCTGTCATGCTGGTGGCGCCTATAAGCGGAGGATAGGGAACCGTGCGTGCTGTGGCTTTACTTTCGGGCGGGTTGGATAGCACACTCGCCATAAGGATGATTCTCGATCAGGCGGTGGAGGTGGAAGCCTTGAATTTCGTGTCCGTTTTTTGTACCTGCACGCCGAAGAATAGTCCATGCTCGGTGGCCCGGAGCGCCGTGCGGCAACTTGGAATCGGTCTGAAGGCGGTGAATACATCCGGAGAGTTCCTGGAAATTGTAAAAAAACCCAAGCATGGATACGGCAGGAACCTCAATCCATGTCTCGATTGCCGCATTCTTATGTTCCGCAAGGCGCGTGAATACATGCACGAGATCGGAGCTTCCTTCCTGGTCACCGGGGAGGTTCTGGGTGAAAGACCCATGTCCCAGAGGCGAGAGGCTATGAAGCTCATAGAAAGAGAAGCCACTGTGGAAGGCCTGGTCGTAAGACCCCTATCGGCTGCGCTCCTTGAGCCCAGCATACCGGAAAAGAAAGGCTGGATCGACAGGTCTAAGCTTCTCAACATAACCGGAAGATCTCGCAAGCCACAGATTCAACTTGCACAGAATTTTGGCATCACCGACTACCCGTGCCCCGCCGGTGGCTGTCGGCTGACGGATCCTGTGTTTACCAAGCGAATGAGGGACTTGATGAAATACACGCCAGGCTTCACCCTCCACGACGCGATCCTTCTGAAAGCTGGGAGGCATTTCCGCCTGTCCCCATCAGCCAAGGCCATCGTGGGGAGAAATGAGGACGAGAACAAGAGGTTACTCGCGTTGAGCAAGGAAGAAGACACCTTAGTAGAGGCGGTGGACTTTCCGGGGCCACTCACCGTAGTGCGGGGGCAAGCTGGTCACGAAAAGCTACGCCTCTCGGCGGCAATTACAGCCGGGTACGGCAAGGCGCGCCATCTGACTCGGGTGAAAGTGGCTTTGTGGGACAAGAAGGGAACGCGAAGGACCGAGGTCTATGTGGCCCCAGCAGACGAAGAGGCCATGGCCAAAATAAGGATAGGTAACGGAAGGCCTCAAAGGAAGAAACAAGAATGCGCGACAGAGACGTAAAAGAATTTGTTAGGGCTCAATACGCACAGGTTGCCTCTGCGGATAGTCTGTGCTGCCCCGGTTGTGTATGCCCGCGAAACCCCTACGAACAGGCAAGGGCGATAGGTTACTCTGAGGAAGAGCTCAGCAGCCTCCCTCGTACCGCGGCCATGGGGCTCGGATGTGGCAACCCTGTCGCTTTTGCTACGTTGAAGGAAGGGGAGAAGGTACTGGACCTCGGATGCGGCGGAGGCCTTGACTGTTTCTTGGCCGCCCGCAAAGTTGGTGACGACGGCCTGGTGATCGGAGTGGACATGACGCAAGGGATGATTGATAGAGCAGTGGAAGCTGCCAGGCGTCACGGTTATGTCAACGTAGAATTCAGGGTGGGCGACATGGAGAGTCTTCCTGTTGACCCCGAATCTATAGACGCGGTCATAAGCAATTGCTCGATAAACCTCTGTCCAGACAAATGCGCGGCATATCGCGAAGCCTTCAGAGTGCTTAAGCCCGGAGGAAGGATAGTCATCTCAGACTTGGTAACGGAAGGAACATTACCAGAGGACCTTCGCACCAGCCTCAAGGCCTGGGCTGAATGCATAGGCGGCACGGTCCAAAGGCATGAATATCTGGATGTCGTGCGGAAGGCCGGATTTGAGAACGTGCGCGTCCTGTCAGAGCGCCATTTTGAGCATCTGGACAGCGAGATCGGCGCCAGGATTGTCAGTATGGTAATCGGTGCGAGCAAAGCTATGAAGTACCGCTGAGAAACGTTCGGGGCCTTGTAATGAAATGTTCTCCGTCCGGAGAGGTGCGGATGCCGAGGAAAAGGAAAACGAGCTCAATCTACCTTGATCATGCTTCCACTACGCCGGTGAGGCCGGAGGTCCTGGAAGCGATGCTTCCATACTTTTCCGAAACTTTCGGAAATGCGTCCAGCATTCACAAGTTCGGACAAAAGGCCAAGAAGGCTTTAGAGGATGCAAGGGAGATCGTGGCAGAGTGCATCGGGGCGGAGGCGAAGGAGATATACTTCATGAGCGGCGGCACTGAGAGCGATAACCTCGCAATCAAGGGAATAGTACATGCCCATAAGAATAAAGGAAGACACTTGATAACCTCTAACATCGAGCATCATGCTGTTCTGGATTGCTGTAAGTATCTGGAGGACGGGGCCTATGAGGTGACATATCTCCCCGTTGACCGGTTCGGAGTCATCGATCTCCAGGCGATTGAAAAGGCAATGCAGCCGGAGACGGTTCTTATCTCCGTGATGCTTGCAAATAACGAGACTGGAACGCTGCAACCCATCTCGGATATAGCCAAGATCACGAGACAAAGAGGCGTTCCGCTCCATACCGATGCCGTACAGGCTATCGGGAAGATTCCGGTAGACGTGGACGAACTGGGTGTAGACCTCCTCTCGATCTCCGGGCATAAGATATACGGTCCTAAGGGAATCGGGGCTCTTTACGTCCGCAGAGGCACGAAATTTGATCCACTTCTCCACGGGGGGCACCAGGAGCGCCAGAAGCGTCCCAGCACGGAGAGTGTAGCTTCGATTGTAGGCCTTGCGAAGGCCATGGAACTTGCAAGAGAGGAGATGCAGACATCTTCCAGGCGCCTTGCCGATCTTCGAGACCGCCTGGAACGCCGAATACAAGAAAGGATACCACACACATATCTGAATGGCCATCCAGAAAACAGGCTTCCGAATATCCTCAATATGAGCTTCGGGTTCGTGGAAGGAGAGTCGCTTCTTCTCACTCTGGATATGCAGGGGATCGCCGTATCGACCGGCTCAGCTTGTACCTCTGGGGCCACCGAGCCCTCACACGTTTTGCGGGCAATGGGTGTTGCCGCGGCTGTCATGCAAGGAAGCCTGAGATTCTCCCTCGGGCGTGACAACACAGAAGAGGAAATAGATTCTGCCGTGGAATCGTTGACCGAAATCGTCCAGCGGCTCCGCCAGATGTCTCCTCTGTATGCGGAGAAGATGGGAAGGTAGAAAGTTGGATCAACCCATTATCGAGAAGATTAGGAGGCTCAAAGAGCAGAGGAGCGCTGTTATTCTGGCACACAATTACCAGCTTCCGGAGGTCCAGGATATTGCCGACTACGTGGGCGATTCCCT
>JABMQX010000214.1 GCA_013203085.1 bacterium
AGACTGGGACAACATGACTCCCGAGAAGATGCAACAACTCCGCCGGAAGCTTATGGACGGAGCCGGAAGACGCGGCCGAGGGCCGGAGGGAGCTGAAGGGTCGCCCCGCCGTCGAGGCCCACGCCCCGGAAGAAGGCCGCCCGGCTCATCCGCCGGAGCCGCCGGCACAGGCAGGAGAATGGCGCCGAGGAATCAGTGAGGTTCTAATGGCACAGAAAATCGCCGAAGTCATTGACCTGAAGAAAACCTACTTCCTGGGGGGCATCGTCGTCGAAGCCTTGAAAGGATTAACGCTATCCTTCGAGGAGGGAGACTTTGTAGCTATCATGGGGCCGTCCGGGTCGGGCAAATCCACCCTTCTCAACCTCCTGGGTTGCTTGGATAAGCCAACGTCGGGAGCTTATTACCTCGGAGGGGAAGACGTTTCCCAGCTCACCGATGACGAGCTTTCGGAGATAAGAAGCACGAAGCTGGGGTTCATATTCCAATCGTACAACCTGATACAACAACTGTCGGTCCTCGAGAACATTGAGGTGCCTCTCGTTTATCAGGGCGTTCCTCCTGCGGAGTGCAGGGAACGATGCATGGAAATCGCCGAGCAGGTCGGTCTCGGCGGAAGAGTGAAACACAGGCCAAGTGAGCTTTCAGGTGGAGAACAACAGCGAGTAGCCATCGCCCGCGCCATCGTCAACGATTCCCTGATCATTCTTGCGGACGAACCGACAGGTAACCTCGACTCCGCAACTGGCACCGAGATTCTCTCTCTCCTTTGCCGGCTGAACGACGAAGGAAAAACGATCCTGATGGTCAGTCACGACGAGAAGGTGGCCGCCAAGGCCAGGTCAATCATCCGGCTCAGGGACGGGATGCTTGTCAACGGAGAAGAGTCAACGCCGCAGGAATTGCATGACGTAGATTCAGGAGAAACCCCGAAGGAGCTCCTCGATAGATGAACGTTTTTCAGATTACCCGAACGGTCAAAGTCGGCTTGAAGAGCCTGATGCTCCACAAGATGCGCTCGGTCCTGACGGCTCTGGGTGTTATCTTCGGGGTGTGCTCCGTAATCGCCATGCTCAGCATCGGAGAGGGAGCGGGCTGGGAAGCCCAACAGCAGATTAAACTCCTCGGAAGCAACAACATCATCATCCGAAGCCAGAAGCCCCCGGAGGAAGAAGTTGCCAATATCGAGCGAAGCCGCCTTCTCATTTACGGGTTGACCTATAAAGATGCCGAACGAATCGCTACGACCGTTCCCGCCGTCAAAGTTGTCGTGCCCATGAAAAAGATGGACAAAGACGTATATTTCGGCTCGAGGCGGGTCAGCACACGCCTCGTAGGAACGGTTCCATGGTACCCCGATATCGCAAACTTTCATGCCGCCAGAGGACGCTTCATCACTCTTACAGACATGTCGAGAAAGAAAAACGTCTGCGTCCTCGGGGAGGGAATTGCCAAGAAACTCTTCACTTACTTGGACCCACTGCAAAAGGAAGTCAAAATCGGCCCCGACTACTACACGGTCGTGGGCATCATGGAACAAAGAGACGTCGTCAAGAAGGAGGGACAAGAGAATCTCAATCTCGACATTTACATGCCTTTGTCCACTGCCCGGGAAAGATACAGCGACCTGAACATCAAACTAACCGCGGGAACAATGGAAGCGGAGAAGGTGGAGCTCAAGCAGATAACGGTGAGAGTGAATGATGTCGAGAACGTGTCCATCACCGCTAAAATCATCAGGCACATGCTGAAGAGATTCCACAAGAAAGTGGACTATGAGATCATTGTGCCGCTGGAGCTGCTCCATCAAGCGGAAAAAACGAAGAGAATCTTCAACATCGTTTTGGGTTCCATTGCCGCCATCTCCCTTCTGGTAGGCGGGATAGGAATTATGAACATCATGCTTGCCAGCGTCACGGAGCGAACCAGAGAGATCGGCATCCGCCGCGCCCTGGGAGCCAAGAGGAGAGACATCATCCTTCAGTTTCTCGTGGAGACGATTGTGCTGTCCGCGGGAGGCGGCGTGGTGGGGCTGATTATCGGCGTGGTCACTCCCCGTCTCGTAACCTACTTTGCGGACATGAGAACTATCGTTACACCCTGGTCCTTGATCCTGGCGTTCGGGATTTCCGCGGCAATCGGAGTGATCTTTGGACTTTACCCCGCCTCACGAGCGGCCAACATGGACCCCATCGAGGCCCTACGCCACGAATAGCGAAGAGTCGCCACTCACACCCCTCTTCTTTATACTCCCCTCGATAGCATTTCCCCTCTACCGCCTCTGGAAGCATTAGAAAAAAAAGTCCCCGCAAGCCGATATTCAACGGCCGGCACAGCGGGTGAGCGGCGGTGAAAATCGCGTGCCGAAAGGTGGGAAGGCTCCGTGTCTCCCGCATTGTGCTCACTCGCCATGTGCCGGTCGCTTACCATCAAAACCGATTATCCTTTTCAGACTCGCTTCCCCTTCTTCCGCCAAATCGCTGGTGTTGCGAGCTTCTTGTAGAACGCCTCATCAGCGGCGGGAAGGACCGCCGGCTCGAGCTCGTCTTCTTCTTTCTCCGCAAAATCAATAACCTTCTGATCCTCTTGTTCAACAGGTTCCGCCTCAACTTGCTCGGCGGGCTTATGGTTCTGCAAACCTGTCGCAATGATTGTGATCGCGGCGCCGTCCGACATCTCAGGATCAACGTTCGCCCCGAAGATCACATTGGCATCCGGCGCAGAAATCTGCTTGATGATCGCTACAGCCTCATCCAGCTCCCGAAGCATCAGGTCCGTTCCGCACAGGAGGCTGATCAGGACCCCCTTGGCGCCTTTGATCTCCGTCTGCTCCATGAGTGGATTGGAAATCGCCTCCCTCATGGCAGCTATCGCCTTCTCGCTGCCGTGGCCCTCCCCAAAACCGATGGTGGCTGACCCCGGAATAGACATGACTGTCTGGATGTGAGCGAAATCCAAATTGATGACCCCGGGCTTCAGAACCAGCCGCGAAATCGCTTGAACCACCTTGCACAAAACGTCGTCAGTTATCCGGAAAGCGTTGATCATGGAACTATCTTCTCCGGCCACCTCAAAAAGCCTTTGATTGGGGATGACCATCACCGTGTCTATCACGCTCCTCAGTTGTCGGAGACCCTCTTCGGCAATGCGCGCTTTGATGCTCCCCTCGAAGACAAAAGGCTTGGTTACGACTGCCATCGTCAGGATGCCTTTCTCTTTGGCAATCTTGGCGATCGCCGGCGTCGCGCCTGTTCCCGTGCCTCCTCCGAATCCGGAGGTCAGAAAGACAATCTCCGCGTCGTCCAGCATCTCGCTGATCGCTTCGGCGTCAGAGGTCGTCGCGTCCTTCCCCACCTCGGGGTTCCCACCCGCCCCAAGTCCGTGGGTAACACCTTTCCCGATTTGAATCTTCTCCATCGCTGCCGATGAGTTCAGAGCCTGGGCGTCGGTGTTGATCGCCACGTACTCGACCCCCTCGATATTGGAGGAGATCATCGTGTTAAGGGCGTTGCACCCGGCGCCTCCGACACCAATGACCCTGATTTTCGTTTGTTCCCTTTCGGTCTCAACAATCTTCAGCACGCTTTCACCCCCTTTTTCTGACTTCCGGCGGCGCGATGCTGCGACCGCCGCCTCACTTGAAGCAACACGATTGTCCTTTGCTTCGTTCATACCCTACCAGACCTTCTCTATTCCGACCGAAACCGGCCTCTAACCCACTCCTGCATCTTCTTCAAAACGGATTTGAAGACATTCCTTCGATTGAAACGAACTTCCTCTCCCCTGCCTCTGAACTCCGTACCATATCTTGCAAGCCCCACCGCTGTGGCGTAAATTGGATTGGCGAGGGTCTCAGTGGCGCCTGTGACCCCATGGGGCCTGCCGATGCGAGCCGGGATGCCGTTGAAGACCGTCCGAGCCAGGTCTCGGCAACCCCTCAACAAAGACGTTCCTCCCGTTAGAACGACCCCGGAACCGATGAGGTCGCCGCAGCCATTCCCACGAATCCTCTCCTTGGTGATGGTGAAAACCTCCCGCATGCGGTACTCGATTATTTCAGAGAGCATCCGCAGCGGCTCCTGCCCTGCCGGACGGCGCATTGTCGCGGGCCGGGGGAAGGTCTCACTCGCACGGGTCATCGAAGCCATGGCGCAGCCGTACTTCACCTTAAGCTCTTCCGCCTTCGACTCAGGAATGCACAGCACTTTGTGAATGTCGCGGGTAACGTCATTGCCCGCGAGATAAAGGACATCGCTGTGCCTGACTGTCCCGTCGCTATAAACAATGAAATCTGTCGTCCCACCCCCTATATCCACCAGGATCGCTCCCACCTCCTTATCAATGGAGGAAAGGGTTGCCATGCTCGACGCCAGCGGTTGAAGCACGATATCTTCAACCTGAATCCCCGCGCTGTTGACGCATTTGACTATATTCTGGGCGGACATAACGGCGCCGGTGACGATGTGCACGTCAGCCTCCAATCTCAGCCCGTACAAACCCACCGGGTCGGCGATCCCTCCCTCCCCGTCAACATAAAACTGCTGTGGGATGGCGTGGATGATCTCCCTGTCAATGGAAACCGCGATGGCTTTCGCCCCGGAGATAGCTTTCTCCACATCCA
>JABMQX010000215.1 GCA_013203085.1 bacterium
GGCGTGGATTCATCAGTCGCTGCGAGGTTATTGCGCGAAGCCGTTGGAGACCGGCTCAACTGCATATTCGTCAATAACGGCCTCCTCAGAAAGGGAGAGAGCGAAGAGGTCCGCGAACGCTTCAATCGCCTGGAAGAAATAGAATTGATCTATATTGATGCCGGGGAAGAGTTTTTGGCTGCCCTGAAGGGCGTCGAAGACCCCGAAGAGAAAAGGGAAATCATCGGCGAGCAGTTCATCCGCGCCTTCGAAAAAGCCGCCCTCAAACTCAAAAATGTCCGCTTTCTCGCCCAGGGCACCCTCTATCCCGATGTCATCGAAAGCCGCTCCCCAAGGGGAGGACCCTCCGCCACGATAAAAACTCATCATAACGTCGGCGGGCTCCCGGAGCAGTTGAACTTTGAACTTATTGAGCCTTTGAGAAATCTGTTCAAAGATGAAGTCAGGCGCCTCGGAGAAGAAATGGGCATGCCGGAGGAAGTTGTCTGGCGCCATCCCTTCCCCGGTCCCGGCCTCGCAGTCAGAATTATCGGCGATGTCACGCAGGAAAGGCTTGCTCTTCTGCGGGAGGCGGACGTAAGGTTCATGGAGGAGGTCAAAGCGGCGGGCTATTACGGGAAGATAGCCCAGGCTTTCGTGGTGCTGCTTCCGGTCAAGACCGTGGGAGTCATGGGAGACGAGCGAACTTATGAGAACGTCGTCGCCATCCGGGCGGTCAGCACGGAGGACTTCATGACCGCCGATTGGGTGAGACTCCCGCACGATCTGTTGGCGAAAATCTCCAACCGCATCATCAACGAAGTGAGAGGCATCAACAGAGTCGTTTACGACATAAGCTCCAAACCTCCCAGCACCATCGAATGGGAGTGAATCCATTGGGCATTGCGGAATGCAGATTGACAAGTCCGAAATCCGAAATCGCAAATGCGAGATAGCACAATGAGCCGACCGGATTTCGTCCATCTTCACAATCATACCGAATACAGTCTCCTTGATGGCGCGTGCCGCATTCGGGACATAGTCAACAAGGCAGCCGAGATGGAGATGCCCGCGGTCGCCATCACCGATCACGGCAACATGCACGGCGTGATTGACTTTTACAAGGCTGCTCACTCCGTCGGTGTCAAGCCCATCATCGGCATGGAGGCGTACGTCGCCCCCGGCGACAGAACGGAGAAGAGAACCCACGGAATCAAAGACGCCTGCTTCCACCTTGTCTTACTGGCAAAAGATGAGGTCGGCTACCGCAATCTAATCAAGCTGGCAACCGCAGCCCACCTCGATGGGTTTTATTACAAGCCGCGAATTGACAAGGAGATTCTTTCACAATATCGCCCCGGTCTGATCGCTCTCTCCGGTTGTCTAAAAGGGGAAATCCCCTACCTCATCTTGAAAGGAGAGACCGACCGGGCCAGAGACGTCCTTCGTTTCTATCGCGACCTGTTCGGAGATGATTTCTATATCGAGCTTCACGATCACGGCATTGAGGAACAACAAGCTGTCAATCCCATTCTCATGGAGATGTCCAGGAAATTCGATGTCCCCCTCGTTGCCACCAACGACTGCCACTATATCGCCAGAGAGGACGCGGAGGCTCACGACGTCCTATTGTGCATTCAGACTGGTAATTCGGTCTCCGACACCCGGCGGATGAAGTTCGCCACTGACCAGTTCTACTTCAAGAGCCCTCAGGAAATGGCCGACACTTTCCCTGAGGCGCCTCAGGCCCTTTCCAACACAATCGAAATCGCCGAGAAATGCAACCTTCACCTCGATTTCGATCAACGGCACTATCCGACCTTTCGGGCAGACCACGATGGAAGCCTCAAAGACTACCTTGCCGACCTTTGCAAGGAAGGCCTCCCTCGCAGATACAGCGAGATAACCCCGGAAATCCGTCAGCGCCTCGATTATGAGATTGGCGTTATAGATTCTAAAGGGCTGACGAGCTACATCCTGATCGTTTGGGACTTCGTACATTACGCCCGAGAAAAAGGCATCCCCGTCGGCCCGGGGCGAGGCTCCGCCGTCGGCAGTCTCACCTGCTACCTCCTAAGAATATCAGATATTGACCCAGTGAAATACGGCCTTCCCTTCGAGAGATTCATCAATCCCGAGCGTCCGAGCTTCCCTGACATTGACATTGACATCTGTTACAACCGCAGAAGCGAGGTCATTGATTACGTTGTCCGGAAGTACGGCGAGTCAAAAGTCGCCCAGATAATCACCTTCGGAACCCTCGGCGCGAAGATGGCCGTGCGGGACGTAGGGCGAGCGCTGGGCTACGCCTATGGGGCCGTGGACAGAATCGCACGCCTCATCCCCACAGGGCCAAACGTAGCTCTGCGAGAAGCGCTCGAGTCCGAGCCTGAGCTCAAGAGGCTTTATGACCGGGACGACATGGTCCAGAGGATTTTCCGAATCGCCTTCCAACTGGAGGGACTCGCCAGAAACGCCTCCACCCACGCGGCGGGCGTCGTCATATCCAGCGACGAGCTGGCCAATCTCGTTCCTCTGTGCCGGGGCAGTAACAACGAAACCATCACCCAGTACTCCATGAAGCCAATTACCGAAATCGGCCTCCTCAAAATGGACTTTCTCGGCCTGAGGACCCTGACGGTCATTGATGAGGCTGTAAAGATGGTTCGGCAGCGCCATGGAGTTCAGCTTGACATGAGCAAATTACCCCTTGACGATAGGAAGACGTTCCGGCTCCTTCACAAGGCGGAGACCTCAGGCGTCTTCCAGCTCGAAAGTCCGGGCATGCGCGACCTCGCCCAAAAGA
>JABMQX010000216.1 GCA_013203085.1 bacterium
AACTCCTTGGCCTGTTCCACGTGGCGCTCCAATTGTTCGGTATAGGCGAGGTTCTGCCGTTGGAGCCGTTGAGTCCACACGCACCGTTCCACCAGCGTCTCGATGACTTCTTTCTGAAAGGGCTTCGTCACGAAATAGAATGCTTGCTCCTGGATCGCCTCTATAAGTTTCTCCTCGGATGCCGACCCCGACATGATGATAACCTCCGTCTGGGGCCGGTACAGTTTGATCGTTCGCAGAAGCTGGAAACCGTCCATTCCCGGCATCCTCAAGTCCACAATCGCAATATCGTACTTCTTCTTTTCGAGTTTCCGCAGGGCCTCCTCACCCGACCCCGAGATGTCCGTGTTGTACTGCCGGGAGAGAATTCGCTTCAGAGCGCGTTGGATGCCGGGCTCATCGTCCACTACAAGAATGTTCGGAAGATTTCTTCCTTCTTCACTCAACCTTTTTCCCTTTCACCTGCGCCGGTTGGGAAATCAATGAAAACTGTTGTGCCCTTTCCGGGGTGGCTTTCGATCCGCATTCGCCCATTGCTTTCCCAGACAATGGAGCGGCAAATGGACAGACCCAATCCCGTGCCATCTTTCTTCGTCGTGAAGAAAGGCTGCATTACCCTTCTCAATTCCTCCCTCTTGATTCCCACGCCGCTATCCCTAAACAAAATCCGCAGCAGGTTGCCTTCCCTGTGGGCTTTGACTCTCAGCATACCTCCATCCGGCATGGCCTCCCGGGCATTGCTGATGATGTTAAAGAAAGCCTGCTGCAAGCGATTGGGGTTGGCCTTGATTGCAGGGAGACCGTCCTCGATCTCTGTCTCGACAGATATGCCGCTGGTGCTCAATCCCCTTTCCAACAATTTCACCGCCCCGCGTATGCTTTTGTTCACATCAACCGGAACGCGTTGCTCCGACTTCATGCTCTTGGCATAGTTCAACATGCTCCCGAATATCCGTACGCAGAGCTTCACGTTGTCCTCTATGTAGCGCATGTCCTCGAGCAGCTCATCCGGGCCCTCGCGTGACTCCTCCAGGTCGCTGATGATTGACTGCGCGAGGGGAAGAACAGCTCCGAGCGCATTATTGATGTCGTGCGAGACGCCCGTTGCAATCTCCAGAATACCCAGTTTCTTTTCCGACTCGATAGTCCTTTCGTGCAGCGTTGCGCTCAACTGCGAGGCGCGAATCGCTGCCTCCGCTTGCGGGAGGAACTCTTGCACAACCTCCACATCATCGGGACCGAAAGCGTCTCGCAGACGGCTGGAAATCTTTAGCAGACCGACCAGTCTCCCCTTTGCTCGCAGTGGCGAGCAGATGATGCTGTTCTCGGGGGGCAAGGAACTGTCCTTATTGTAATCGAGAATCCGGGAAACATCTGTATAGTGAGGCGACCCACCTGTCCCCCAGCGACCGCCATCCTTCCTGCTGAAAGTCAACGGCGAATCGCTACGCACGAGAAATCCGTTCACTGCTGGCTCGGTTGACAATTCCAGCCCTATCACCTTGCTTTTCCGCTTCCCCCAGGTGATTTTTTCGGCTTGCACGACAAAGGCATTCTTTTCTGTGTCCAAAATCATGATCGCCGCGCTATGGTCGTAACCCAAAAGGTCTTCCAGTCCGTCGAGGAGCTGATAGAAGACGTCCTTCGGGCGAAGACCTCGCATGATCTCCTTGCTGATGCGAGCCCTCACTGTCAGCAACCGCACTTCCTCCCTCTGGGTAAGCTCCGCGGAAACGCGATCAGCCAGCCGACACAAAAACCTTCCATCTCCCTTGACAAACGGTTCTTCCCTCTTCAGTCCGATCAAGCCGACAACTCTTCTTTTCACTCTCAACGGCGCCAGAATAACGTTACTCGGGACCTGCGGCTTCGTATTTCTGATGAAATCTGCCAGAAGATTCAAGTCCCATTCCACTTTTTGATTGGCTCGCAGTGTGATTCGCGCCCTGTCGCTCACCCTGTCGTGCAAAGCGATGCATCCATCCGTCGCCCCGAAATACCGCACAATCTCTCTCAGCGAGAACCGGTACACCTTGGCGTTGGTCTTGACCCGCTCCAGCTTCTCCACAAACCGCGCGAAAAACGAAAGTTCTTTGATCAAATCTCTGTTCGGCATCTATGTTTCTCGTTATGGACCCTGTCTCTCACTCCGGGCCGCTTTTCATCTGCGCTTATCTCGGCGAGGAAACAAAGGAAACTGCTTCTCCCTTGAGAGGTTTTTCAAGGTTCCCTCTTCCACGCCGCCTTATTGCGGAAGCAGCCCCCGCATCAACGGCTCGTCTGCTTGGCGAATGTCACTTCCCTGCCGGTGAACTGCCCCCTTCCTCCATATTGCCACTCATCGCGCCCCGCTTGTGAGGATACTCACTGGTATTTTGAAGTCTATCAGAACGAGATCGTTTTCCGAAGCCACGTTGAGTCCTCGAACCACCTCCGCCGCCTGCCCCATTTCCCGGATATCGCCAACCACTGGAATCATGATTTTCGCGATTCTCACAAGCCCTGCAACGGCTTTCGCGCTTGCAGCGTTCCCGGCTGCGAAAACCAACCTTGAAGCGATTCCTTTTTCGGTGCCTTTGAAGGACATTCCTATGCCTCGCCCCGTCCCCAAGAGATCGAATAACTGCAAAAGCATGTTTGCGCCGGTCATCCCCCTGAAAACGCCCGCTGATTGGGACACATCTTTCGCCGCCATCCTTATCTCGCGGGAGAAGGATATGGCGACATTTATCTCACCCCTCATGCCTATTCGGCGAAGAATTGCCCCAGATTTGCTCTCCGATCCCGGTTCCATCGCTCCCAGAGCCTTTCCCACGGCCACATCTATGGTTTGCTGCACTGCTGCGGGTGAGCCGGTTACCAGCATATCGCCTTGCAGGGAAGCCGCGGCCACCTTTTCCCCAGGAGCCGCCCAGTAGCTCATTCGTTCATATTCCCGACGGACCCATCCGTTTTCGGAAAGTGCTTCGAGGACCGGACGAAATCCTCCTTTCACTTGGACGATTATCGCGAATTCCCCCGGATTCTCCCCCGGAGTTCCCTCCGTCCTCGCCGTGAGGGCTGGCAGATTGACTTTTACAAACCCCGCAGCGCTGACAACGTTTCCCGGGGAGATACCGGCCGCAAGCAGACTGCGCTCCACTTCCGAAACATCAAACACTTTGCGGAGAACATCGTTTTTGACCAATCCCCCGTAATCGAGCACAACAATGACCTCCGCCTCCGAAGGGACGAAATCAATTGGACCCTTTCTCCGCAGCTTTTCATTTTTGCAGGACGGCCAAGCGAACGCCGCGCAAGCCAGCAACACGAGCGCGAGCCGGCGCCAACCCTTTTCCAGGTCACACAACACTGTTCCCTCCTTCGCCGCTTTCAATCAATACTACCAAGCTCTTTTCACGCGTCCAGCAAAAACCGCCCGCCTGCGAATCCTTGGCTTTGTCCGGGCGATTGCCGGGGACCATCACCCGCATCGGGAAGGAGCAGCGACCTTCTCCTTCTCACTCATCCGTATCATAGCCGTTTTTCCTCGATTTTGCTAAGATTATGCAGAGGGCTTGAAGTGCATTTTTGGAGGGAGCACTTCCTGCTCACCAGGCGAATCCCTCGTTACAGACACACAGGCATTGAGGAC
>JABMQX010000217.1 GCA_013203085.1 bacterium
AAATACCTCGATACCGGCAAATGCAGCCCCGCCAATCTCGCTTACTACATAGACGCTTACTGGCTTCAAAAACCCCGCGCCGGCGGCTCCATCACAAACAACACCCTCAGCAATCACGACTATTTCATCAGTAAGCGGGGTTTCTTCTTCGACCTCTCCCCCTGGGACGACGAAGTTCCCGTTGACAGCCCTGACCAACCGCTCGACGCCGAACAAAAGACCCTTCAGGAGATTTTCCACTCCGCATGGAAAGGGACCGACGGTAAAAAAATGATCCACATCGGCGGCTTCGTCCCCTGGGCGTGGAAGTACACCAAACGCGCCGGCGGTAAACACGACGACGTCCCCGGCGAATGGCGATTCGCGCAAATCGCCTCCGCATACAATGCTTACATGGACGCCGACGCCCTCGGCATGAGCGCTCTCGTCAACGCCTCCGTGTACCGGCACATGAAACTCGACGACCGCTATCCCCAGAGTAAACCCACCATCGAGCACCTGAAGAAAAAGGGGCTGATTGATAAAAACGGCAAAATCGCCCCGAAGCGTTACATCTCCTTCTACGTCGGCGATTACGATTCCGCGGCATGGCTCTACCAGATGCTCCCCTCGATATGGGACGACCCCGCCCGTGGAAGCGTCCCCCTCGG
The DNA here is from genome assembly GCA_013203085.1 of bacterium. Taxonomy (GTDB): domain Bacteria; phylum Auribacterota; class JABMQX01; order JABMQX01; family JABMQX01; genus JABMQX01. The sequence continues at coordinate 651 of JABMQX010000217.1, forward strand.
CTGGGCTTTCAACCCCAACCTCGCCGACCGCATGCCCGTCGCCCTCGTCTATACCCGAAAAACCAAAACCGATAACGACTTCTTCGTCGCGGGCGATTCCGGCGCCGGATACATCAACCCCGGCATGCTTCAAGAACCGCGCGAATTCTCAGGACTCCCTCAAGCCATTGACGTCTGGCGGGAACATTGTCTCCCCCACTACCTCCGATGGGACTTGACAATCACCGGCTTCATCATTGACGGATACGCCCCCGGCCTATCCGTCGAAAACCTCGAAGCCTACTCGACCTTCTCCCCCGACGGCATCGTCGCCCAGAAAATCCCTCGCACCGGCATCCACGGCGACATGCCCTTAAAGCGAATGGACTACGACATTCACGGCGACCCCAAACGAGCCGCCAACACCATCCTCTCCTTCGTGAAGGGCGACGCCCCCCAATTCCTCTTCTTCCGCAGCATCCTTAAAACCCCGTCCTGGTACAAATCCCTCTTCGCTGAGCTTCTCTCCGCCCGCGACGACATCTCCCTTCTCGACCCCTACTCCTTCTTCCTCCTCCTCCGCCTGCACAAGCCACAGTAGGCTCTTGGTGCGTTGGCCGGGGATCGCTCTTCTACGTCGCCTCAAATCCGCCTCGACTTTCGTCTCGGGTTGGGATACACTGTTACAGCGCAAAAGGGCTGTCTCTTGCCCTGAAACGGCTCCAACAATCGTCGGCGAGGTCCCGAGAGCTTATGAAAAAGAGTGAAGACAGCATGATAGGCTATCCGGCTTGGGCAGAGAAGTCTTGGTGGGTAACACCCGACGAGAGCATCCTGATCGAATACCTCAAGCTCCTTGTGGGTATCAAAAGGAATGTCCCCAACATCAACGCTCGCATTCACGAAGTGGCCACAGTCATCGCGCTGCGCCATCTGTCGGAGGCCCTTTTTCCCGGAGGGAGGATACTCAAAGAGGTCGTGAACCCCAGTCCAAGAAAAGGACCCGACATAGAGATTCATGGGGTGACGTCGAATGGGGATGGTTGCAGGTACCACGCTGAAGTCGTGACGAACTTCGGCTTCAAGCAAGGACCGCAGGCGGATAAGCTCCGCAAGGACGTCCAGACGCTGATTGAGTCGAACGCCGACACGAAGATCTTGGTTGTCCTCTTCGAGTCACTCGCGGAGGAGGCCAAGAGAAGGTGCAAGAAGCGGCTTAAGAATCCGATAGACCTAGACGATTACGGCGTCGAGGTCGCGTCAATCGAGAAAATGATCCAATCGAATCTGTGAACCGTGAGAACATTTACCGCTTACGTCGAGTATGACCCTGAGACCAACCTCTACATGGGCATCGTCCACGGCATCCCGGGCGCCCATACCCAGGCCGCCAACCTCGACGAACTCCACCGCAACCTGAAAGAGGTTCTGGAGCTGTGCCTGGAGGAATACAGGAGAGAACAGCTATAGCCGCCTCCCGCCGGATCTCGTGCAAAGTGTAACGCCGGCGTCTCGCCGGCACTCCCGGGAGTGTCCCGCTCCCAGCAACGAGGAGACGGAAGCATTCAGGGCAACTCGCGCAACTGCTCGTTTTCCCCTGCATCGTCAAAACCCCGTCCTGGTACAAATCCCTCTTCGCCGAGCTTCTCTCCGCCCGCCCCGACCTCTCCCTCCTCGACCCCTACTCCTTCTTCCTCCTCCGCCTGAACAAAGGCAGCCGAGGCGCGCGGGGGCGCACTCGCGGGTTACGCAAAGGGGAATACCACGGCTCTATACAAGGCCGCTGAGCGGCAGCAGGAGATCCGCATAGGCCAGCTTCAATACGTACCAGAGCCTTTTCTGTTCGGGCTTGCTCAGGAACCTGCTCCTGCCGCGTCCCTTGCAGGAGTACGGATGTGACCCCGGGACCCTGTTGCGCCTGGTGTGTACCTCCCTCATGCAGTCTGCCAGCCTTGAGAAACGCCTGGCGAAAGGTTTGTTCGCATCCAGTAGTTGGCCATACCCAATCAGCTCGCCCTTTCTGTTAACGGTCCTCATATGCCCCGGCAGAGATGCGGCGCCGAGCAGCCCTATGAAAGTCCTAATGATGATGTCGTTGAACGAATCCTGATGCTGGAGCCAGCTCGAGCGCGCGGGCTGGAAGGCGACCTCCGCTGTGTTCAGAATCGCCAGAGCATGGTCGTACTCGGGGCCGAGCAGGCGCTTCCATTTTAGGGAACCGGGGATTTCGTAGCGCCGAGCGATGATCTCACCAATTGGATCTACACGTGCGCCCGCTCGCCGCCGAATTAATCCCAGAGCTCGGAACGAATTCTGCACCTGCGCTGGGAGCTCCTTGTTCCTTACGCCGTAGTCCGACGGCCGGCGCCCTCTCCTGATAAGCTGGTCGCCCAAGACGATCCCCACTTCAAACGGACACTCAACCAGGAGCCTCCGGGCTATTACCGGGTCCAAATACCACGAATCGGGGATCATCGGCACCAGCAGGGACTGCACCAGATGCGGAGCCGACTTGAACCGCTGCAGGGCCCTCCCCGGCCCTGCCCCCTCGCAAGCCAACAGGAAAGCCAGGGCACCCCACGCGGCACCGATCCCGCCTGACTGGGACTTCGATTCTATCTTGGCCAAAGATATCATGTTTTCCAGGCAATGCTGCGAACCTATGCGAGCAAGAACGTGCCATAGTTCTCCTCGAACGTACTGATACGGGACCCCATCCTGCAACAGACGCTGCGCCGTGCTCTCTATCCTCGAGGATGTTTCATAGTTCGCCAGGAAGTTTATGAACGCATCGATATGCTCTGGATGCCGCCCGATAAGAAGAAGCACCCACCTCAGCAACTTCTCTGACTTCGGCGCGCGATAGAGAACATACCTTGCCCGAGCGCCATCCCGAATTTGGTAAGGTTTCCCCTCCAAGGCCCGCCGGAAGAATTTCTCCGCATCTCCGCGCGCCAGCGACGGCCGCCAGGCGCGTGGGCCACCGCTCGAGCCACGGCCCCCTCGCTGTATGGCCAAACTGGGAAGCCCACCTAACGCATCCTCCAGCGAACCCGCCTCGACAATTTTGAACTTCTTGGCTTGGGGGATGAGGCCCAGGTTCTTGCAGATGATCTCAAGTGTTATAGCTGCTCCCTGCACTTCGAACTTGGACCTCCCGAAGAGCCGGATATCGTCGACGTACCGCAGGTACGACACGCCTTTCTTCAGCATCGCCTCGTCGACCGGAAGAAGGAAGCAGTCCGCCAGGAAGTTTGAGGCAATGGGCCCTTGTGGGATGCCGTGCTGAAGAGGGTCCTCCCCCTTGTGAGCGCTCCAACCTCTGAACCAGGATTTCACCTTCTCCCAAGTCTGGGGGTTGCCTTTCCTCGGAGAGACCAGCTTTATTAGCAACTCGTGAGAAATCGTATCGTAAAAAGCGGCAAGATCGAATCGAGCGATCCATGGGTACCCCTTCCGATACAAAGCTTCGATGCGGGACCTGAAATCGCGATAGGACAACCTCCAGTCTTTGAGGAAGAAAATGGAATCGCGTTCTCCTTGCAGGTGATTACTAAAGCAAACCTTTGCCTCCACGCGCTTCCTTCGCGGGCGAAGCTTCTCTGCGAACGCATTCGCCACCGCCTGGAGAACGATCTGGTCCTCGACATCCAGAAGAGAAATGGGGCGCTGAAGGCCGGAAGCCTTGGGCACGTACTCCTTGAGAGGAGCAGTGGGCCGCCAGGCGCCCTTCAGCATCCGATGCAGGGCCCTAAGATTGGCTTGGAGCCCGGGCTCGTACGCGAGGTAAAGCGAGCGGAAATATCGCTTGTAGGCGAGATTCATCCCCGACGTGATTCTGTGCCATGAAAGCTCGAGGTTTTTTATAGATGTGAGTTTTCCGTATTCCACGCCAGCCCCGGAGGGAAAGCCCCGGCTCCCTGCAAACGGACACTGGCCGTCGGCCCCACAGCCAAGCAGCGCCGAAGACCTAAAGCTTGGGGAAACGATGGTCGTCCGCGCCTGCATCGGGGGCCACCCGCGCAAGCGCGTGCAACGCGCCCGTTCCCAGCGTTGTAATGATCTGACATGTTAACTGAAAGGTAGCGCCACGTCAACCGAAGCGGCCAGGGGACCTATCGGCCTATCCGGAACCTGATCGCCACCGCAAGCGTTGCGAGCGCCGATGCGCCAGGCTCCGACATCTTCGACCCCCGACAACATGGCGGAATCCGACAAGGGCTCTTGACAAATGGCAGTATTTGTGGCATAGTGCCGACAAAAATAGGGGCTGAGAGCCCACTGGACGAAGGAATGAAAAAAAGGAGGGCATTCCAGTATGCCTTCTCGTCAAGAAAGTGCTGGAAAACACCGGAAAATTCGCCCGTTTTCGGGTTTAAAGAGAGTAATGCAACTATCTG